>JBFFEL010000026.1:0-38806 GCA_041558875.1 Anaerolineales bacterium | reverse complement strand
GGCTGGCCTGCGCGGCCAGGTGTTGATTCACGCCAGCATGCCCTGCGGCAGCCTGGCAGATTGTGGCGTCTGCGCGGTGAAAGTAAAAAACTCTTGGAAGCTGGCCTGCAAGGACGGACCGGTGTTTGACCTGCAAGACCTTTTGGAAGGAGTCCGGGGATGAAAGTGCTTGCGTTTTTTGCCTACCGTTTTTTCGTCTCTACCCGCCCTGGGCTGGGCAAGTGCAATTTTTTGATCATAGCTTATCTTTTGGAGTGAGCCATGAGAGCAATCCGGAAAATAGATATCTCGCGATTTAATATCAGATTCAAGTGGAGAAATTTCATCCTACTGACGATCGGCGCGCTGATCCTGGCGGTTAACATAAACATCTTCCTCGCCCCGTCGAACCTGGCGCCTGGCGGGGTTATGGGTATCGCGGTTATTGTTAATGCGTTCACTGGATGGCCTCTAGGCCTGATCATGCTGGTGGTTAATATCCCCTTATTGGTATTGGGTTTCTTCAACCTCGGACGTTTCAACTTCCTGATCCACACTTTATATGTTGTTTTGGTATACAGTTTTGGAGCGGATTTGATGACCGGTTGGCTGCCAGCAAGCGGCATCACGGAGGATTTGTTGCTCAACGCCATCTATGGTGGTGTCCTGGGGGGTATCGGCAGCGGCCTGGTCTATCGCGGCAACGGCACCTCCGGTGGAACGGGTATACTGGCGAGAGTGATCCAACTACGCACAGGGCTGCCTGTAAGCCAGGTCTATTTGTTCACCGACGGCGCGGTAGTCCTGCTGGCAGCCTTGTTGTTTGGATGGGAGATTGGTCTTTACTCGCTGATCACCTTATTCATATGGGGAGTGGTAGTTGATTATGTTCTGGAAGGACCCAGCATTGTCCGCACTGCCTTTATCATCACCGATAAACCAAATGAAGTCGGCCAGGCTGTTTTGAAACGCCTGCACCTGGGAGTCACCTCCTGGTCGGCGCAGGGGATGTTCACTGAAAAAAGCCACACTTTTTTATACTGTACGGTCAGTCGTTCGGATGTTAATACCTTGCGCAGGACAATACTGTCTGAAGATCCGAATGCCTTTGTGGTCATCGGACATGGTCACCAGGCTATCGGCGGGGTCATCAGACATATAGATCCAGAAAAATTGACTGACGAAGGTGAAAGCCCTCCCGAACCAATTTCACAGACTATGGAGTGAATCCTGATGGAAAACTCCCCCATCAATTTTATTGACTTCTGGAGGGGATGACGGGATGAACGTGCTGGCCTTTTTCGCTCATCCGGATGACGAGACCATCCTGGCTGGGGGCACGTTGGCAATGCTGGCCGAGAACGGCAGCCGGGTACATTGCCTGAGTGCAACGCGCGGGGAAGGGGGTGAACTTGGCGAGACCCCCTTATGCTCGGAAGATGAGTTAGGCCAGGTCAGGGAGAGTGAGATGGTATGTGAAGTTGGCGCGCAGGGAAGGCGCAGTTTAACCTTCCTGGGATACCAGGATCCCCGCATGGGAGAGGACGAAAGCTCTATCCTTATGAGGAAGTGCTTATGAAAACGGAAATCCTTCGTCGGGTTTATCCTGGCGTTGGTGATAGATATAGTGACCCATTGCTAAAAACCTTGGAGCTCTGGTCGATTGATTAATGGTGATACTCGATACTGACATCAGAAGATATGTAATTTTGAACAAATCACATGGATGATATGACCATCGATTTTTCAAGACCGAAATACGATCTTGAAATCTCACCACCGCTGATGAATGCTGCCGGGAGCCTGGGATATTTCCCTTTGCCGGGCGGTTGGGTAGATCTTTCACGGTTGGGGGCATTTGTCACCAACCCCATCAGTTTGCGGAAACGCACACCGGCAAATAACCGCACTTGCCAGGCTTATCCTGGAGGGCTGCTGGTGCATTCCGGGTTCCCGAATCCAGGCCTGCGGTCAGCTATCCATCATTATGCCCAGCGATGGGAGCGATCTTCACTGCCCATCATCGTTCACCTGCTGGTTGACAGGCCAGAGGACGTTCCAGGGATGGTCATCCAGCTGGAGGAGCTGGAAGGTGTAATGGGCATCGAGATCGGGCTGCCGCCGGATTGCGACCCGGAATCAGCCGTCGACCTGGTCCAGGCAGCCGTTGGCGAGCTGCCGCTGATTGTCAGGGTGCCAATGGAGCAGGCCGGGGAGATCGCAGCTTCGTTGGTTAATTCATCGGTGTCCGCCATCAGCTTGGCACCCCCGCGAGGGGCATTGGTGGCACCGGAGGGCCGGATAGTGCAGGGGAGGTTGTTTGGTCCAGCAGTATTCCCTGTCGCCCTGGCCAGCCTTCAGGAAGTGTTTAAAACCGGTGTGCCGGTCATCGCCGCGGGCGGGGTATATGAACCTTGGCAGGTCAAGGCTTTCCTGGAAGTAGGCGCCAATGCGGTGCAGCTGGATACAGTTCTATGGAGTTTAGGTTGGGAGGAAAGTGTGGGGTAATACTATTCTATCGTTCGAGGAATATGGTCACTGGACCATCGTTGGCGATCTCGACCAGCATATGGGCGCCGAATTCTCCCCGCCGGGTTGGGACGCCCAATTCTTCGAGCAGGACCGCAAAACGTTCCACCAGGGGTTCGGCGATCGATGGGGGGGCCGAATCGGTGAAGGAGGGACGGCGACCTTTACGTGTGTCAGCGTACAAGGTGAACTGCGAGACGACGATGGCGCTCCCGCCGACCTCGCGCAGTGAGCGGTTCATCTTACCATCCTGGTCTTCGAAGATGCGCAGATTGGCGACCTTGTTCGCCAGATAGCGGGCCTGGTCTTCGCCGTCGGTGGGACCAACGCCAACCAGAAGCATTAATCCAGGGCCAATCTCGGCGATGACCCGATCGTCGACTGACACTCTTGCCTGGGAAACACGCTGCAAAAGGATGCGCACTGTAGGTTAAATAATAATGGCAAGGGATTCATTCCCTTGCCGGATGTTCTGGTCTACTTGATGACTTTGCGTAATAAACCGGCTACCTCGCCTGATTCAGCGTGGCGGTTGGTCTGCAGCTTCGAATAGATCAAATCGCCGTTGACGCTGACTTCGAAACGCCCTCCATCAGAAGGGACTAACGTGAAGGCGCCAATTTTGAATTCAAATTCGTTCATCAATTCAGCTGTCAAACTGACAGCCCGATCTGTGTAATGTCAAGCCGCGCAGTAAATTAATTCGATATCGTATGTCATTAAAAAGCCTCCTAGAATTCTCGCGACGTGATCAGTGATTATACAATCTGATCTGAGGTTTGTCTCAAGCCGGGGTTAGTATAACATAGGTTCCATAAGGGATTCTGGTGTGAAATCGGCTTCAATCAACGGAAATTTCACCACAATGAAATTTTCAATTTGGGTGTCATCCTGGTATGGGATTTCAACCCGCATAGATACCAGACACCGAATCCATTCGGTGTCTGCCTGCTAAAAGCTGAAACTGCCAGAATCCAAAACCAGATGGAATATGTCCAGGATGGTTTATGTTAAAATCTAATTGTGGATCAATCTGTCGTTAGTGAATGCAGGTGAAGTATGGATACTCGACCTTCTCCAATCGCTGGCCGCTGGTATCCTGGTGATTCGAGGCAGCTGGCCAGTAACGTTGATGACTATGTTGGTGCTGCCGAGCTGCCCGAGATTAATGGTGAGGTGATCGCGGTGGTTGCTCCCCATGCGGGGCATGTCTACTCTGGACCAGTCGCAGGCTATGCGTTTGGCGCTGTCCAAGGGATGCAGTTCGAGCTGGTCGCGGTGGTGTCTCCGATGCACCAGCCGTATTCCCAACCGTTGCTGACTTCTGCTCACCAGGCCTACCAGACTCCCCTCGGATCGATTGTGATCGACCTTGACGCGGTGGCTGAATTAGATCAGCAGCTGCAGGCTGAACTTGGGTTCGGCCTGACACAGGTTCGCAATGACGCGGAGCACTCCTTGGAGATCGAGCTTCCCTTCCTGCAGCGGGTACTTGAAGGTGAGTTTCGCCTGCTGCCGGTGATGGTGCGCGATCAATCCACGCAGGTGGCCGAAGTCCTTGGCAAAGCATTGGCTAAAATCTTATCTGGGAAAACTGCCTTGATCGTGGCCAGCACCGATCTTTCTCATTTCTACAACCAGGATCAGGCGGTGAAGCTGGATCAGGAAATGCTGCGCCAACTAGAGGCGTTTGATCCGTTGGGGGTTTTAAAAACTGAAGAAGAAGGTAAGGGATTTGCCTGCGGCAGGTATGCTGTGGCAGCCGCGCTCTGGGCTGCTAAGGAATTGGGTGCAAACGAGGTGAAAATTCTCAAGCATGCCACCTCCGGGGATGTGACCGGCGATTATACAGGCGTAGTCGGCTATGCTGCGGCGGTGATCACCCGCCGAACACCTGAGGTAAGCCTGAACTAGATATGCTGAGCCCGTTAACGCTCGATCTGCTGGGGCTGGTTGCAGTCGTATTCCTGGTCTTGCTCAACGGTTTCTTTGTGGCGGCTGAGTTTTCACTGGTGAGTGTGCGCCAGACGCGCATCACAGAACTTGTAGAAAAGGGAAATCCCACCGCGCAGGACGTTCAAAAAGCACTCGAAAATCCCGACCGGGTGATCGCGGCCACCCAGTTGGGCATCACCCTGGCCAGCCTGGGGCTGGGGTGGATTGGAGAGCCGGCACTTTCACACCTGCTTGAACCGATTGTGGAATTGTTTCCCGTCGAATTGCAGGCCGGGGTATCCCACAGCATATCGGCTGGGATTGCATTTGTCATCATCACCTTCCTGCACGTGGTCGTGGGGGAATTAGCCCCAAAATCAATCGCTCTGCAGAATCCTGAAGGAACTTCACTGGTTATCGCCCGGCCGACATTATGGAGTGAGCTGATTTTTAAGCCGTTCATCTGGGCGCTCAACGGTACGGGAAATGCCCTCCTGCGCTTGGTTGGTGTACAGCCGGCATCAGGGCACCAACTGGTTCATTCGGTTGAAGAGATAAAAATGCTGGTCACGGCTAGCGCTGAAGGTGGGGTGGTCGCCCCGCAGGAGAGGGAATTGCTGCACGCCATCTTCGAATTCGGTGACCTGCTTGTCCGCCAGGTGATGATCCCCCGCACCGAGATCATTGCCGTGGAGGCCGACCTGCCGTTAACCGAGATCATCCCTCTGATCACTGAATCTACATATACGAAATTCCCTGTTTACGATGATGATCTGGATAACATCCTGGGGATCATCCATGTCAAAGATCTGCTGCGTAGGATGCAGGAACCAGCCTGGCGGGATTCAACTGTGCGCTCATTGGTCCGTGAACCCATGTATGTCCCTGAGACGCTCCCAGTCAGTAAACTGCTGCACAGGTTTCGAGACGACCGCCAGCATATCGCTATCGTCCTGGACGAATTTGGAGGCACGGGAGGCCTGGTGACGCTGGAAGACCTCCTGGAGGAGATCGTTGGAGAAGTAAGCGATCCCTTTGATAAATTCACGCCGGAGATCCAAACGCTGACCGATGGATCATTGTTGGTTGATGGCCTGTGCCTGATCGAGGATGTGAACAACCACCTGAACATTAACCTCGAAGATCCTGCCTATGATACGATCGCAGGCTACACGTTGGGGAGAATGGGTCGCATTCCCAAGGTCCACGATAGCGTCGATTGCGGTAAGATCCGCATCCAGGTGGAAGCGATGGATGGATTGCGGATCGATCGTTTGAAATTGATCCGCCTGGATGAGAAATCGGTCAGCACACAATTGCCACTGGAAGTTGAGTAATATTCTCCGGTCGCGAAACTATACTGAGCGATAATGACAGTTTATCTGGAAATTGTGGTTAATGTCCCTCGAGTGGAGGGTGTTTTTCATTATCACCTGCCTGCAGAGCTGGAGGGGATGTTAAATCCTGGACATCTGGTGGAAGTGCCCTTTGGAAAACGGCATGTTCAGGGGGTGGTGTTGAGACAGGTATCACAACCATCGGTCAGCGAAACGCGCCCTGTGCGGGCATTGATCGATGGTTCTGTAGTATTAACTCCCGCGCAGCTGGCCCTGGCAGAAGATCTCGCGGAAAGCACCCTGGCACCATTATCTGCGTGTATCAACCTGATGCTGCCAGCCGGGTTGACT
Organism: Anaerolineales bacterium; assembly: GCA_041558875.1. Classification (GTDB taxonomy): domain Bacteria; phylum Chloroflexota; class Anaerolineae; order Anaerolineales; family UBA4823; genus PFL25. The sequence goes on along the minus strand of JBFFEL010000026.1, from coordinate 32,675 downwards.
CAATTGGGAGACACATTGTATTTGCTGGACGGTCGATCGGGATCCGCGAGCACGAAACAGCCCAGCGATCTGCAGCGCCGTGTGCTGGATTTGCTTACCAAGCGCGGCCCGCTGACAGGGCGCCAGATCGATCGGGCGATCCCGCGCGCAAAATGGCGCCAGGCGGTTCGCCCTTTGATCCGGCGGGGTCAGATCACGACTCAACCAGTACTCCCGGCGCCAAAGGTTCAGCCGAAGTCAGTGCGCACGGTACAGCTGGCCTGCACACCGGAAGTGGTGGCGGCCAAAAGGGACGAATTAGGTCGCCGGGGTTCTCAGGCGCGTGAGCGGAGGAATGCTATTCTGACCTACCTGCTTGAGGAACCAGGACCGGTAGATGTCAGTTGGGTGTACGCCGCCTCGGGAGGCAACCTGCAGGATTTGCGCTATCTGGCAGAGCGCGACTTCATTATCTTGGGCGAGAGCGAGGTGTGGAGAGATCCCCTGGAGGGTCTGGAATTCGTCACCAGCGAGGCCCCGACCCTGACGAAAGATCAGCAGGTTGTTTGGGGTGAGATCTCATCTGCGCTGGAGAGATCAAGGCGGGGCGAGAAAGCACCACCATACCTGCTGCACGGGGTCACCGGATCAGGCAAAACGGAGATTTACCTGCGCGCAGTAAATGAAGTAATTGAGGCGGGGAAGCAAGCGATCGTCTTAGTTCCTGAGATCGCCTTGACCCCGCAAACAGTACGCCGCTTCCTGGCTCGCTTCCCTGGGCAGGTCGGACTGGTCCATTCGCGGTTATCCACCGGCGAACGATATGACACCTGGCGCAGGGCGCGAGAGGGAGATTTAGGAGTCATTGTTGGGCCGCGCTCGGCTTTATTTACCCCGCTGCCTGATCTGGGCTTGATCATCGTGGACGAGTGCCATGATGATACCTATTACCAGGGCGAGATTCAACCTTATTATCATGCCCGCCGGGCTGCTGTAGCTTATGCCACGTTGGTAGGAGGTGTTTGTTTACTGGGCTCAGCCACGCCAGACCTGGGCAGCCAATACAAAGCCGAAAGAGGTGAATGGCGCTACCTGCACCTGCCGGCACGGATCCTGGCTCACCGCCAGGCTGTTGAACAGCAGCTTGAGCGTTTCTCTTTGCGGTCAAGCGCCTCCCGTTTTCATCCGCTGGAGCACCAGGTGGAAACAATCGAACTGCCACCGGTGCGCGTGGTGGATATGCGGGAGGAGCTGAAAGCAGGCAACCGCTCCATCTTCAGCCATGCTCTGGGCGATTCTCTGGGCAGGGTGCTCGAGAACAACCAGCAGGCGATCCTCTTCCTCAACCGGCGAGGCACCGCGACGTATGTGTTCTGCCGGGATTGTGGTCACAGCCTGCACTGCCCGCGCTGCGATAACCCGCTGACCTACCATCGCCCGAGGTATTCCCCAGAAAATCTCACTCCGACCTCAAGCGTAGAAGCGCTGACAAAGGATAATCAACCCAAACCTGAGCCATTATTGACCTGCCATCACTGCGGCTACCAACGAAAGATGCCCAGCAAGTGCCCTCAGTGCGGCAGCAGCCATATTCGGCAGTACGGGACCGGAACGGAGCGGGTAGAGGCCGATCTGCAAAATCTATTTCCCCAGGCGCGTACGCTGCGCTGGGATTTTGAGACAACCCGGAAAAAAGGTGCCCACGAGATCATCATGAGTCACTTTCTCTCCCATCGCGCGGATGTGCTCATTGGTACTCAAATGCTGGCCAAAGGATTGGATTTACCCCTGGTGACCCTGGTTGGGGTGGTCCTGGCAGATGTCGGTCTCAACCTGCCTGATTACCACGCCGCTGAACGCACATTTCAAGTTCTGACCCAGGTAGCCGGTAGGGCGGGACGCAGTCCCTTGGGAGGAGAGGTGATTCTGCAGACTTACCAACCGGAACATTATGTCATCCAGGCTGCGGCTGAGCATGATTTCTTCACTTTCTATAAGCAGGAACTGGGAAAGCGGCGCAAGATCGGATATCCGCCGTTCAGCCAGCTGGTGCGCCTGGAATACAGGCACACCGATTCCGCCCGGGCAAAGCAGGCCGGCCAAATCCTGGCCAGCCAGATTCAGGAGTGGTTGGCGAGCGAAGGCAGGCGGGCTATCCAGGTTATTGGTCCAGTGCCGCCATTCTATGCCCGTTTGAAGGGCAATTACCGCTGGCAAATCATCCTGCGAGGTCCCAACCCAATTTCGCTCTTACATGGTCGTCAACTTAGGGATTGGAAGGTCGAAGTAAACCCGCCAAACTTGCTATAATATCAACAGGTCAAAACAGCTACAAACATGATTAGTAAATAGCATTAGCCAGGCTTGTGGCAATGGATTTGTGAGGAGTTCAGGATGGATCAAATGCGGCGTGAGTTATTAACCTGGGACGATGTGGATGCCCTGGTCGATCATTTAATCCCCCAATTTGAAGGCGGCTTCGATGCGATGGTGATCGTTACCCGTGGAGGAATTGTCCCCGGGGGGATATTGGCGGAAGCCATGGACATTACTCATATCCTTACCGCGGCGGTTGACTTTCCTGCTCAGATGGAGAAAACCGGGCTGTATGCTTGGCCGCGGTTCATCCAGTTCCCGGAAGACGAGTTGCTACGCGAGCGCCGGACGCTGGTGGTGGATGATGTTTGGGGTTCTGGACGCACGATCACTTCCGTGAAGAACCGGGTTGTGGCTGCTGGGGGTTACCCGTTCTCATGCGTATTCCATTTCAACCCGTATCGCAGCCTGTTTAGTGATGCAAGACCCAATTATTATGCTGCCATCACGGATGCATACATCATCTATCCCTGGGAAATCGACCGCGGTGTCGATCGTGTGCTTTTAGATCCCTCTCCTAAACCATCATCATAATTAGCGAGAATATGCCGGCTTCAATGAGGAAGATTGCCCTGCTGGGAGATGTGCACGCCAACCTGCCGGCATTGGAGGCTGTCATCACTCATGCAACCGACCTTGGGATCGAGGAATTTTGGAATATCGGGGATTTTCTTGGCTACGGGGCATTTCCTGACCAGGTTGTCGAACGGATGCGTACAAAGCAATTTGTCAGTATCGTCGGCAATTATGATCTAAAAGTGCTCAAATTCCCCAAGAAGAGTAAAAAGTGGCGGGAAAGCAAGCACCCTTTGAAATGGCTGGCCTTCAAATGGACCTATAACAATCTATCTGAGGAGAGCCGGAAGTATTTAGGTTCATTACCAAAGGAAAAAAACCTGGCGATCAGGGAGCGGAGATTCTTGCTGGTCCATGGGAGTCCGAATTCAAACGAGGAGCTGCTGGAACCCGACACACCCGTGGAAAGATTACACGAATTGAAGCAAATGGCAGAAAGCGAATATGGGACTGAATTTGAGGCTATTATCTTCGGGCATTCTCACCAGGCATTTTCCCGCCAGGTTGGCAGAACTACCTTTATCAACACGGGCAGCATAGGGAGGCCGGATGACGGCAACCCACGCACGGCTTACGCAGTCATGCAATTAGGGGAGGTTGACCTGCAGATCAGTCATTACCGGTTGGATTATGATGTTGATCGGGCGGTGGCTGAAATCCGCAATAATGGATTACCGGAGGCTTTTGCAGAAATGCTCATTCAGGGGCGCGATCTTGAAACAATCTTATCCCGAGGATTTTAACTCCCTAATGAATTTATAAAACCGCGACCGCGGCGGCTAGATTGGCGCGCATTTCTGGCCGGTCGAATTTACCCCAGGCCTCCTGGAAGGAAGTGGTCAGGAAGTAACGTTCGGCGTGTTTGCTGGCCAGGTAGGCAACCACCGGTTCGGGATTCTCGCGTTCGTTGATCGGACGGTATATCTGCCTCGATTCCCATTCATCCAGGAACTCACGTAGAATTGAACAGGCAACATCAGCATCGTTCAAATCTCCCAGGTGATCCTGGAGGATCTTCACCTCTTCGATCAAGGCTTTGGTCTGCTCGCCGAGTACTTCCTTGAAGAACTCGAGGGTATAACGGAGCTTCTTAAACTCGATGCGCAGGCTGTGCAGCTGTTCTATTGTAGCGGCATCCAGCAGGGGACCATAAGCACGCACTGAAGCCAGGCGGGTGTAGATCAAGACCGGGACCACATGCTGCACTAATTGCGGCTTTGTTTCAGGGATTGGTTTGGCGCCCATGCCAGGAGTGGATACAAATTCGAGGAATTTGCGCTTAAAGTCGACATAATCCTGGCTGTCGAGATGCTGGAGCATCGTTTGGCGGTCTTCCTGGCGCTCATTCTCCCACAGCATCAACAGTGGATCCAATCCAGACCGCTCCTCCTGGGGAACTGAAGCCAGGTAGTGTTGGGCTTTTTCCATGAAGACATCCAGATCGCGGACCCGGCCCAGGGCGCGCCCGGTGGCCTTCAAGCCTTTGAGATGTTTTTTGACCGCCTTGGTTTCGAAGGCATCTTGAAATACCTCGAAAGCTGCGCGCATCCGGCGTGTAGCGACACGCATATCGTGCAGTTCTTCAATATCCTCCCCTAAGCGGGTGCCCGCCTCATGGGCAACCATTTGGCCAAAATGGTATCCTAGCACCTTCCTGCCTGCCTCGGATAAGCTGTCATCCGGTTTGACACCGGGCTTGTTTTTGGCCAGCAAGGCTTCCAATCGCTTGTCACTATCTTCTCCGAGCTGGTAAACAACCCGAAAGCGGATTTTCTCATCGAACATCTTATTCCACAGCTTGGCACCCTTCTTGGCTTTGCGAGCATCCAATTTAGCTTTGGGGCCGCTGACCAGCACGGTGAAACCACGGGTATCCACCTCGATCGAATCGATGGTCGTTTCACCCGTCCGGGAGGCATCCAGGCCATGAGCGATCCTGAGCAGCGAGGTCAATGTCTCGGCTTCGCGATCAGATTGAGGCGGCATTTGGTCAACATCAGTAATGGATGAAAGCTTGCCATGCAGGGAGCCCAAAATGGACTCGACGATCTTGTTCTCATCTTCATTTAAGTCTGTCAACGGGTTTGAAAGGATGAAAAGATAGCCCGACTTATTCGAGTTTGGGTCATCCTGGTTTTCAGTCAGGTACTGCAATAGGGCAGCCACCTCCAGAAGGCGGCGCTGCTCGAACGGAAGATAGTGAATGGGTTGGGTGGCATCGAAGAGCTCTAGTGCCAAATCGCGGCGATGTTCCGCCCGCTTTAAATTAGCAGGATAGCGCTGGCGCAGCTCATCGATTGAGACGGGTTCGTTGTCCTGCTCTTCTTCAGGCGTGAGAAGCGAGTCTTCTGAGGGGATGGGATAATCATCTGCTGGTTCTGCAAATTCCTGGTCTGTAGAAATCGTGAATTCATCCGTCTCTTCTGATCGCTCCTGCACAGTTGGTTCGCCATGGTCAGCGATCGAATCCCGCGAAAGTTGGTCAGTAGCATTTTCCTCTTGGGATTGTGGGGGTGTTTCAGATTGGGGTGTATTTTCTGCAAAGATGGCCATGCCTTCAAAAATGAAGCGCCGCCGCCAGAACCTGGTCCGGCTGGCGGATAAATCCACCTGCTCCGCCACCTCCCGGGTGGGCAGACCCTGGTCATAGAGCAACAGCAATTGAGCCCGGCGGCGAATGGCTGCGGTGGAACCATGCGCGGCCAACGATTCGATCTGGGCTAGATCTGCCGTATCGATTAGTGTTCCCATAATTAATACTTACCCTTTTACTTTGTTGACTGGCGGATATCGAATAATTTAACCTGAATATTGAGGGGAGATTCTTCTCCGTTGGGTTGTATTCTTTCGTAGATGCCCTCGGAATTCATCAATCTGGCTTTAACATTATCATTCTGGTATTCAGCCAGGACATCGTCGCGTAGATAGCGGATCATACCTGCATCTTCGACCGGGAAGAGGACTTCAACCCGGTTGTTGATGTTGCGCGGCATCAGGTCTGCACTACCGAGTAGGATCTCCTCCTCGCCCCCATTGCGGAAGTAATAGATGCGGCTGTGTTCCAGGAAGCGACCTACAACACTGAGCACGCGGATGTTCTCGCTGACGCCTTTTAATCCTGGACGCAAACAACACATGCCGCGCACGATCAAGTCAATCTTGACCCCGGCCATCGAAGCTTGATACAGGGCTTTGATCATCCTCTTGTCGACCAATGAGTTCATCTTGAAGATCAGATGACCTTCTCCACCATTTTGCTGGTGCTCGATCTCGCGCTCGATTAAGGCTATCATGCGCTCACGCAAGTTCACCGGTGCGACCAGCAATTTGCGGTAATCCTGTTTGGTCGAGTATCCGGTGAGGAAGTTGAATAGGTCCGTCGCATCAGCGCCGATCTGCTCATCACAGGTGAACATACCAATGTCTTCATACGACAAAGCTGTGACAGCGTTGTAATTCCCGGTGGCGAGATGGACATAGCGCCGAATATGCTCACCCTCTTTGCGCACAACCAGGGCGATCTTGGAGTGGGTTTTCAATCCAAGCAGTCCGTAAATCACGTGAACGCCCTCCCGCTCCATCGTGCGGGCCCAGCCGATGTTGCTTTCTTCGTCGAAACGGGCTTTTAGCTCGACCAATACAGCTACCTGTTTGCCGGTTTCGCGGGCATTCAATAGGGCCTTGATCACCGGCGAGTTGCTACCAGTGCGATACAGGGTTTGCTTGATCGCGTAAACATTTGGGTCCTTGGCAGCTAATTGTAAGAAATCCACCACGGGAATGAAGGAGTCGTATGGATGGTGGACCAGGATATCTCCCTCACGGATTGCGGCAAAAATATTGCCATCGTAAGATTCACCCTGCAGGGGAGCGGGAATGGAAGGCACGAAAGAATGGTCCTTCAGATCGAAGCGATCGATCTGGTACAGATTCATAAGGCTGCTCAATCCCAATGGGCCTTCTAAAGTGTACACATCATTGTGATCCATTTGCAGGTTCTCGATCAGGATTTTACGGATGTGAGTCGGCATTTCCTTATTGACCGCTACCCGAACGACTGAACCAAAGCGGCGCTGGCGCACTCCCTGCTCGATGCTCTCCAGCAAGTCAGAAGCTTCGAGCTCCTGGATCATCACATCGGCATCGCGAGTGACGCGGAAGGGATGCGATTCGATGACTTCCATACCTGGGAAAAGGCTGTGGAGGTTGGCGGCAATGACCTGCTCCAACCAGACAAAATAATGGTGGTGCGGTACAGTCCCATCTTTACGCACACTCCCTGAAGAGCGCTTGATGGGCACCAGGCGGGGTAATGTCCCCGGGACTTTGATCCTGGCGAAGTGATCGCGTGTATCACGGATCAGTACCGCCAGGTTCAAACTCAGGTTTGAAATATGGGGAAAAGGGTGCCCAGGATCAAATGCCATCGGGGTGAGCACAGGAAAAACGACCTCAGTGAAGTAACTATCTATATTCTCTTTTTGTTTTTGGGTGAGGTCCTCGTAATTCAGAATGTGGACACCAGCCTTGTCTAATAACGGGACAAGATCATTTTGAAAACCTTCTTGGGCTCCAGTCATCAACTTTAAAGTGACTTTGCGGATCGCGGCTAGCTGCTCAGCGGGGGTCATCCCATCTGGAGATAGATCTGCAACGCCCGCGGCGATCTGTTTCTTAAGCCCAGCCACCCGGACCATGAAAAATTCGTCCAGGTTGTTGCCCACAAAGGCGGTGAACTTGACGCGTTCTAACAAAGGGTTGTTTTCATCAAGGGCCTCTTCCAGCACCCGGCCCTGGAAATCCAATAAGCTCAGCTCGCGGTTGATGTATAAAGCCGGATCGTTCAGATCAACCTTTACTTCTTCAACTTTCTCGGACTTGGCGACTTTTTCTGCAACGGCAGATTCCTTGGTCTTGGAATCCTTGATTTCCTTTTCTTCTTTTGTATCTTCCTTGACTGCTGCTTCTGTAGCCATAGCAGCCTCCTCAATCAATAAAAATTGCTATTTATCTTTTTTCTTCTTGTCTTTCGACTTACCATTGGATTGATCTTTAGCAAAAGGATCGAAATCCAACTCTGTGCTCAACTTGTCAACCAGGGTTTTGAGTACTTTCACCCGGGCATAATGTTTATCATCACCTTCAACAATCGTCCAGGGGGCAGTGACCGTGCTGGTCTTTAAAAGCATTTCGTCTACAGCCTGAAGGTAGACATTCCACTTCTCCCGGTTGCGCCAGTCCTCCTCGGTGAGTTTCCATCTGCGCAGCGGATCGTTGGCCCGCGATTCAAATCGAGCCAGCTGTTCGGCTTTGCTGATATGAATCCAGAATTTAAACAGGATAGTGCCGAAATCAACCAGCTGGCGTTCGAATTGATTGATCTCCCGGTAGGCCCTCTTCCAATCACCTTCAGAACAGAACCCCTCAATCCGCTCGACCATCACGCGACCATACCAGCTGCGGTCGAAGATGGCGATCTGTCCGGTTTCGGGGAGCCGTCGCCAAAAGCGGTACAAGTAGTGGCGGATGGCATCATCACCCTTTGGAGCTGCGATGGAATAGACGACATATCCCCGTGGATCAAGTTTTTCAGTAACCCGTTTGATCGCACCACCTTTCCCTCCAGCGTCCCAACCTTCAAAGACCATGACCACCGGTCGTTGTTGCACATATACCTGGTAACCAAGTGCATGTAAAGCAACCTGATATTTGATTAATTCTATATGATAGGTTTCCTTGTCCAGTGATAAGGTGAGATCGATTGTATCTAACATTTAGCTAACCCTAAGTTGGAAGATGATAATATCACGGTTTTGCATACAAACGCTGATTGCTGGTAGGGACAGAAAACTTCATTGTTCTTCAGGATCTGGCTCTGGTTCTTCATCAACCTCCTGGTTGTCCTCCACTGGTTTTGCTTCTGCGCTTTCCCAGTAGGCGGGATCAGGCAGTAAATCGACCTCCGTCAATTGTCTCTCCAGTGCAGCGCTGATCGTCTTGAAGATTTTTAAATTTGTGTAACGACGGTTGGTGGCTTCGACGATCGTCCAGGGTCCAGATTCTGTTTCCGTGCGCTCGAATGTCTCCTCATAAGCCAGGAGCCAGTCATTATAATGCTTATGATGTTCCCAATCTTCTGGAAGCACCTGCCAGGCTGTCAGCGGGTTGCTGATTAATTTATCAAAGCGGCGCTTCTGCTCCTCCCGGCTGATATGGAGGAAGAACTTGATGATCAGGTATCCTTCATCAGCCAGGGTGCGCTCGAAATTGACGATATCCCGGTAAGCGCGGCGCCATTTCCGCTCGGGGATCAAACCTTCTACCCGTTCTACGAGCGTACGCCCATACCAGGAACGGTCAAAAATAGCCCACTCACCCTGACCCGGAATCTTGAGCCAGAAGCGCCACAACCAGGGTCGCTGATTTTCATAGGTTCGTGCGGCGCGAATCGGGTAGAGTTTAAACCCGCGCGGATCTAACCTCGAAGTCAGTGTTTGGATCGAGGTTCCTTTCCCGGCTGCATCCCAACCCTCAAAGAGGATGATCACCGGAATCTCTGCATCCCAGGAGGCTTTTTGCAAGGCGTAAAGCTTCATGCGAGTCTGGGGAAACACTTTTTTATATTCCTTCTTAGAAATCTTTTTATTGAGGTCGATTTTTTCCAACATCACGTCACTCTGTCGTCTCTGATGCTTAAACGCGGAGTTTTTGTTAACTTAGCGATCCTATTTTAAGCTAAAAATAGTATTTTTCCTAAGTTTAACAGATTTTAAAGGTGAGGACGGTATAATACTCACTCCTTTTGAAGAAAATTATATTACTGGAAGAAAGATGCGAATAATTCAGGTTGACGAAACGACCAAATTAGAGGTACTACAAAGCAATCCCTACTTTCAGGATTTAAATCCTGCTATTCTCTATGAAATCATCGAAGGAATGCGCTTGTACCGGTTCGAGAACGGGGAAACAGTCTTTTGGGAAGGGGATGAGTGTGCCGGCTTGCATATGATCCGCCAGGGGAGCGTCAAGCTGTTTAAAATCTCCCCCCAGGGACGGGAACTAATTATCAGAATACTAGATGAAGGGGAGACATTTAACGAAGTGCCAGTTTTTGACCACCAGCCGAATCCAGTCAACGTCTCCGCAGTAGAGGACAGCGAAATCTGGATCATCGAGCCTGTTGTAATCAGGGAAAGCATCGCACGTTATCCCGAACTGGCGCAATCCGTGATCCACAACCTGTGCGTGAATTTGCGTGTGCTGCTGGGCACGGTGGAGGAGCTCAACTTTTACCAAGTAACGAACAGACTGGCACGGCTGATTGAGCAGCTGCCGGCAGAACAGCTCGAAGGTCCAAGGGAGGCACGTTTGACGCAGGATGTTTTGGCGGCAAGACTGGGGACGGTGCGCGAGGTGGTGGCGCGATCTCTGAAGGAGCTGGAAAGGAGCGGTGCCATACAGGTGAACCGGGGGCATATCCAGGTCGTTGATGGTGAACGCCTGCTCGAATGGACGCAAAGACCATAAAGAATAATAAGGCAAAAGGGAGCTGCAAATTCGCATCTCCCTTTATTTAACGCTTTAGCAAGTTGAGGGCGGAACTGCTGAAACAAAAGACCACCCGCTTAGCGGGTGGTCTTGACTGTTTTAATTGAATGATCAATTAGTTTCAGGTTGGATCACGTCCGGAGTTCCGGCGGCCTGTACAGCCCTCAACTCGGATTGGCGAGCCATGTTCGTTGCAGCAGCCAGGATGCGCAACGCTTCCTCCGGATTATGGAAGCCCATGCTGTTCTCGGCGGCGATGAAATCCCAACGCAGCTGCGCTTCCCGGTGGAGCCAGCGCGCCTCTTCCAAAAGTCCGGCATCCGTCCCGGAAACAGCGGCCGCCGCTTCGATGGCACTGATTGCAGCCAGGAGGGCATCCTCAGTGGCGATCATCGTCTCGTTGACCTGGTTCTGGATGGTCGAAACGCGATCGACTACATAGGTCACGTCTGTATGGCATTGACCACAGGCATTTTCAGCATTCAGCAGGGGGCTTTTCACATCATGGGTTGAAAACTTGGCTGCCCCATCGCGGGTGTAAGGCATGTGGCAATCGGCACAGGCTACCCCGGCGTTGAAGTGTGTACTGCTGGCGGTGAAGAGCTCATATTCCGGATGCTGCATCTTGATCATTGGCGCTCCGGATTGTGGATGCTCCCAATCCTTAGACTGCAGCTCGGCGTAATAATTGGCGATTTCTTCGATTTTCATGCCGTCTTCCCAGGGGAAGGTCAGATATTTGCCCTCGCCTTTGAAATAATATTCGACGTGGCAGTTTGCGCACACCACTGTGCGCATCTCCTGGCGGGTAAAATCGCGCCAGTCCAGACCCTGTGCTTGAAGCGCTTCATCAAGGGCAGGATTGGTCACTATCAGCTGCATATTCTCAGAGTCGTGGCAGTTTGCACAGCCGATGGAGTGATTTATCTCGCTGGCCAATTCCATGAAGGGGGTCTTATCGTACTCTGCCATGCCCATCTCAGCCCACAACCGGGGATTGTCGGAAGATTTACAGGAATAGCATGTCCCGGGAGTCTGCTCGCCAACGCGGGCGGTGCCTTCAACATCGGCCTTGCTGTTCAGGTGACCGCGGTCTTCATTGTATTCCTTGCTGAAGCCATAGCCGGCGAACAAGGTGACCAGGCGAGGATCTGTCTCCAGCTTGTCTACAGGATAAGAACCACCATAGGCAGTGCGCTCCTCATTGGTCTCCGTTTTTAACAGGGTCGAATACTGGTTTGGGTAATTATCAGCCCATTTCTCCGAATCGGGTTCCATGGGAGCGATCTCGCTAACCGGCAAGATACCACGAATGGGACTTGGTTGATTGCTTGCAAAAAGCAGCAAGCCGATCAATCCTATTGCCAAGATAACAATTATTCCTACGAGGATATATATAACAGTGGATGATTTCATCTACTTTCCTCCTTACTGGTCTTGATATGGATGGAGAGATACTCCTCTCTCTCCATGAGATACAAATCGGTGGCAGTCAAAACAGAAGCGATCAGAATCCATTGAAACTTCAGAAGTGGATTCAACGGCATCAATATGGCAGCGGACACAGTTCTCCTGAACAATTTCTAGTGAGTCTTGTTTCGCTCGGATGGCATCAGGAATGTTCCCTGTTACAAATGCAGAAACATGTCTATATCCAGATGAACTTTTTTCAATATACTTGGGAATTAAATCGTGAGGCGTGTGACAATCACCACAGGAAGCCCACATGCGATGAGAGCCATGATACCAGCTCTCATATACGTTATCCATAACATGACAGTTATTGCACGTTGCGGGGTTATTCCCGAGGTACGCAGTGAAATCGGTTACATAAAGTATGACTCCGCTGAGAGCCAAGATTGCCACGAAGCCAATTATCAGGGCATATTTCATTTGCTACACCTGAAAAAAAACTTTCTTATATGCTACCAAATTCCTCTAAAACAGCATGTGACAGAAGTCACATACTATTATCGCATGAAACTAACAATTATTTAAGGTGTGTATTCTTTCAGGGATATGTGCGCCCTCTCCAGGTGACCCCTTTTCCGGAGAGAACTCTATATGCAGAGGTGAACATCATCAGCGTAAAAACAAGCGCTCCTAAAGGCAAGGAAAATGCATACCACGCGGAGATATCCATTGCACGGGAGGCCTGGACACGCTTAAAGAGCAGATAACTCCATAAAATTATCGATTGTGCAGCTGCCAGATAAGCTATCCAGCTGCCGCTACTGATAGCCCAGGATAAGCTCAGTATTGTCCAAAGTGGCAAAGCCAGAGCCCCTGTCAATCCTACCAACCCGCCAAGTGCCAACAACCACAATCGATCCTGCAGCCCAAGGAAGATATTCTTGGTCCAACCTTCCCAGATCTCAGGCAGTGAAGTATACATGCGTGTGCGCGCTAAATCTCTGCCGTCACCGACTACAAGCTTGTATCCATTTCCCTTGACCAATGCCGCCAATGCTCTGTCTTCAGCGATTTCACTCCTCACCGCCTGGTGACCTCCGACAGCCTGGTAGACAGAACGACGAATGAGGATAAACTGGCCATTGGCAATGGCATCTGGTTTGTGAGGATCGTTTACACGATCGGCCGGGAATCCGACTGAAAGCGCGGTGAAGACAACTGGGAGGATGACTCTTTCCCAAAAGGTGATCAGTTCCTGGTAGGTCAATATTGAAAGCAGGTCAGCCTCGAGTGACCTGGCTGCCTGGAAGGTGGAAGTGATCAGATGAGGGCTGGCAAAGGTGTCCGCATCGATAAAGCACAACCAGTCCCCTTGGGCGACTGCATAACCCTGAACCAGGGCATGGGGCTTTCCTGCCCAACCTGTGGGAAGATCAGTTCCCTGGACAATTCTAAAGACGGGGGATGTCCCACCCTGAGTTTGCTTTGCGGATACGAATTCCGCCAATATCTTGGGGGTGGCATCCGTGGAGCGATCGTCGACGACAATCACCTCCAGGTTTGGATAGGTTTGAGACTCCAGGGCAGCCAGGCAACGTTGAATGTTGCGGGCTTCATTCCGGGCGGGAATGATGATTGAAATTAAGGGTAGATTTGGACTGCTCTGGAGTTTGGATTCTGGGACAATGATGGACAGGTGGTACTGTTTGTGTACCCAATATGTGACGATTATGCCCACCAAAAAGATAACCGTAGAGAGAATTAAATAAGTGATTCCGGGAGTCAAAGATTCCAAATCTAGTATCATATCCACGAAATAATTAACTGTGATAACGAAGTATTTTAAACGACACTGATTGTCGAGCCACGACTAGTTTTTTCAACTTCAATGCGATTGGGAAAAGATTCTTTCAGCTCGTCAATATGGGTGATGATCAGTATTTTCGCGAAGTCCTCCTTGACCAGATTAATCGCTTCTATAAGGCGCTGGCGGCCTTGAGCATCCTGGCTGCCAAAGCCTTCGTCAATAACCAGGGTCTGCAGACGAGCACCCGACCTTTGAGCCAGGATTTCAGACAGCGCCAGGCGGATGGAAAAATTAACCCGGAAGGCCTCACCGCCGCTGAACATTTCATAATCACGAATCCCGGCACTATCGCTGATTTGGATCTCGAGTGTCTCTCTCAGGTCGTCACGATTCTTGTCTTTATACTTAGCCTGGGTTACGAAGCGCACGGACATGTCACCCAGCGTCAGGCGATCCAGGATTTCATTGGCCTTGGATTCAATTTGCGGTAATGCCTGTTCGATCAACAATGCGGGCACGCCATCTTTTCCAAAAGCCCGCTCGAGCTGTTTGAATTGGGAAACCTGATCGGCATTCTCGCTGCGCTGCAGCTCTAGGGCAGCATAACGGGATTTAAGGTCATCGAGCACCAGGACTTTCTGCTTGGCGGCACCTACCTCCAGACGCAGACGGTTCTCACGCTCCTGCAGGTTGAGCAGCAGTGCTTCAGCTGCTTCCTGGTTGGGTGCCTGCTTGCGGGAGGCCTGCAAAGCTTCTGCGGCGGCGGTGTGTTCCTGCTCCTTGCGAGCGGCCTCGAGCTCCTGGTTGGCGATCTGGTCTTCCAGATCACTTATCTCCCGTTCCAGGGGCGTAATCGTCGATCTGGCTTTCTCTAAAGCGCGCATCTCACCTTCGCTGACCCGGCCTTCGCTTTCTGCTTTGCGGATGGCATCATGCGCTACCGCGTCATAGCCGATCGTTTTGAGTTGTTCATTGATGCCCGCCAACCGTTCCCGCGCCTGCGGAGCGTAAGTTTCCTCCTTCAGGCTGGTAGCAATCTCTTCCAACCGGGGAGCATACTTGTTTTGCCATTGCTCTTCTTGCGCGTTGAGGACATCAAGGCGACTGGTAAGTTGGGCGATTAGCTTTTCTTGCCGTCTTAGTTTGCTCTCCGCAGGGGAGAGGGATTTGATCTGGTCTTCCAGGTCACGAACCCGCTGGTCAGTTTTCTGCAGCAGGTCCTGGTTGGCGCGGTATTTGTCCCCCATCTCGCCACCCTCTGTGTTCAATCTTTCGATCAGCAGCTGGCGTTCAGTCTGGCTGAGCGGTTGCCCGCAAATAGGACAGGCGGCGCCTTCCGTGGCGGTAAGCTGATCGATACGCGCCTTTAGATCATCCATTTCGGATTTTAAGCGTGGATTCTCCGCGCGGGCATCAGCCTGGTGACTTTGAGCGGTCTGCAATTCCTCCTGAAGCAGCTGGCGGCGAGCCAAGCGGTGTTCAGCATCCTTGGCGGAGCCGGTTGCAGCGGATAGATCCTTTTGGATCAGCTCGATCTGAGACCTGGCATTTTCAACCTGAGATCGCTGGCTCACTAACCCCTGCTGTTCCTGGAGTAAAGCTGCCCGGGCGGCATTGATCTCATCAAGCGGGTCCTGGCGCTTTTTCTCACCCTCCCGGAAGCGCTCAGCAACCTCTTCCCATTGCTGCAGACTTTCCCGGGCTTCAATCCAGGAGGTATATGCAGCCTCGATCTCCGCGCTCCGGGCCAGCAGTTGATTGAACGATGCCCGCTCCTCTTGACGTGCTGCAAGCCGGCTTTTCAAATTTTCCAGGTTTTGAGCTGCTTCCGAAGATTGGCGAGCTAAAACCCCGACCAACCGCTCCTGTTCAGCCAGTGTGGCAGTGATCTGACGTATGTTTTCCAAGGTTTCTTCTTGTACAGCTCTAGACTCTGAAAGCTCGTTGAGTTCGCTTTCCAGCTTTTGAAGGCGTTCCACCCGGGAGGATTCCTCAGCCAATTCAGCAGTGATCTCTTGCATCCGCCCATCGATGGCATGGATGTCATTCTCTATCACCCGGCGCCGGTTCACAGCTCCCTGGCGGTAGGCTTCCCAGATTTCCAAACCCAGGATGCTGGATAAAATGCGTTTACGATCGGCAGGTCGCTGCTGGGTAAACTGGTCAGCCTTACCTTGAAGAAAGAAGGAGGCGTTGACGAAGGTATCGTAATCGAGGCTTAAAGTTTCCTGGATGCGCGCTTCTGTGTCGCGAAGCGTCCTCTCGGTGAGGGGTTTCCAGGTACCCGAGGCGATATCAATATCCCCAGATGTCTCTTGCAAGATGTGGAATTCGAGTTGGGTGGTCTTGTTGCGGGGCTTGGTGCGTAAAACCCGGTAGGTATTGCCCTCGTAGCTGAAAATCAGGCTGACTTCCGCTATATCTTCACTGGAATTGATCAGAGAATCGTCGCGCTTGCGAGCCTGACCGAAAAGAGACCAGGTGATCGCATCAAGCAACGATGATTTACCCGCTCCATTAGGACCTGCGATGCAGGCCAGATCAAAACCAGTGAAGTCCAGCTCTACGCGGTCACGGTAAGATAGGAAGCCAGATAATGTAAGCTGAATTGGAATCATCCACAATCCCCGGAAAATAATCTTTTGCAGGCTGCTGCGCGATTATATCAAATGGGGGAGTTAGATGATGGAATATATCCTTGGAATTTGAAGTCGAATTCCTGTGTTCCATATCCATAAAAAGCCGGAATAAATCGGGTTTGGGCAGGTCGATCGCTTCGATGCTGACCATCCAGGTTCCCGGGACAGGATCGATGATCACTGCGCGTTCAGGCGAATTGCCGGTAGCGCCTTCTGCTGAGGCCAGGTTGCCGGCAGGATCATACACCAACAGATCGATGTCGCTGGTGGGAAACTTTCGCCAGTCACGCTGCCAGACGAGGTCGAAGGTTACCTGGCTGAGCCCCTCTGGGATCTCCACCGGCAGGCTAAATGAATTGCCCGTTTTGAGCACGCTGTGAGCGATGGGTCTCTTAGAATTTGAAGGGTTTGCCTGTTCACGAACCAAACGCAGCTTGAAAGAGACCGCCGACTCGTTGGCAAAATCACCCACCAAGGAGACTTTCATCAGACCGGGCTCCATCGGTTGGTAAGCTTTCGGGGCACCAGCCAGCTTCCAAAAGCCGTCCTCAATCTCGACCATGAAGTGATCACCGCTGAGATTTGGGTCCCAGTATTCATCAATCGGTTGGATGAATTCCGAACGCTTGGCGCTTTGCACCTGGAATTTCAGGGAATTTGGCCAGTATGCGTGTGTGATGTTATCCGGGGCGGTGATATCGTACACCTGGATGGTCACATGGGAGGTGTCAGGGGCTATAGCGAAGACGAGATCGTATACTTCGCCTGGGTTGAGGCTGACAGTGGGACTAGTGAAGACTGCCTTTTCACCTGCCTTGGGATTTCCAAGAACAGTGGCTTGTAATCTGTCCGTCTTGAGGGGAAAATTAAGCACAGTATTCCCTCTTTTGAAGATCTGAAACGCGGCTTCGGCATCGACTGCTCCAAAGCCGACTGTGTTGAGCTCCTGCCAACTTGGGCCAACAATATCGCGATTGGCTCCCAAGAGCAGTGAGTTTCTCAGATCTTTCAAAGGAGCATCTGCGGTAGCATCCTTACCATCCCCCTTGCCACCTGCATAATATGCATTGAGCAGAGCAGCAATACCGCTGACCACCCCAGCTGAGAACGAAGTCCCACTGGCCCAACGAAGTTCGTTATTTGGCCCTAATTGAAAACTCCACATTCCAGGCGCAGAAATATCTGGACCGAAACGTCCATCGCTCATTGGACCGCGGCTGGAGTTATTTGCAACCCTAATTTCATCAGTAGGACGCATCACCAGGCCCTGACCAGGCATGAGGTTCCAGGTCAAGCCAAGGTATTCATAAACTGCGCGCGAGTTGGCTGCATAATCTAAAGCGCCGACCGCGATCGAGTCAAACGAAGTGGCAGGTGAGGCGATGCTGTTGGGGAGCGGTCCGCCATTCCCGGCCGCAGTGATCACGAGCATATTTTGTTCGCTGAATTTTTCCAGGAAGGTGTCCAGGACATCACGGCCGTCGTACCAGGTTGGACCACCAAAGCTAAGATTGACGATATCAATGTCCAGCAAACCATCACTCTTGAGGGTTAACAGGTGATCGAGACCATCCAAAATAACAGATAAGGGGGATCCACCCCCATTTTTACTGAAGACTTTCACCGGGTAGATTTGAGCGTCAGGCGCCTGCCCGTAGATCGGTATTTTGCTGTCCTTCAAGGGCAGGTAGGTAGAGATAGCCTGGTAAAGTGGATCAAAGGTTTTCATTGAGAAATCGAGATTACAGGCTGAGGCAATCACACCGCCGACGTGGGTACCATGCCAGTCGTTCTCTGGGTCTGTAGCCGGGATACCATCGCCGGTCGCATTATAGCCATCTGGATAACCCGGAGCGCCGATCACAGCATGGCCTAGGCAGGCATTTGGCACGGTGCCGGTATCAACTACAGCGACCACGGAACCTCCCCCAAACCGAGTGTCCCCCCAGATTTTTTCCGCCTGGCTGTACAGGTAAAAGCCATATCCTAGGGGAGATTCGGTTGAGGATATTGAGGCAGGCGTGATGGGGTGAGCCGGCTGTGCCGATCCGCTATCAGCAAGAATTTGCAAGGGCCGGGAATCATCGCTCGCATCAGTACCATCACTTAAGAACACCAGGTGGTCTTTGGCTACTTTGACCACGTTGGGATGATTATTAACTTCCTGGATTGCATCTAACGGGATTGTGACGGCCAGGACAGGTGCATTTTTGTAAGTGAAACTGATCTCCCCACCAATTTTCTTGACGCTGCTGGCAACCTGACCAGTATCTCCATCGGTTTGAATGATCACGTCAACAGTACCCCCACCGGGGATACTCTTAGCGTGCACGGTATCAGACCAACCGGCAGCGGATAACAACCCCAGGACAAGGGCGCATATGATGATAAATGACACAATGCGATTCATTTTCGAAACCTCCCCACCCATAAATGAAACGTCGATGAAGCGTTAAACCATTAATAGATGAATCAAAAGCCAACCTTCAGGAATAAGCGAGATATTATTTTGTGTATTCTCTGCAAATAAAATCGGGCAGATATTTAGATGGATACACCAGGTATCCCCACCAATGATGAGAATTGAGATACTCGGGGATATTTTGCCAAGCAACAAATCTCGCTATTATCTTAATCTATTCCTTAGGCGATCTCATTTGACCTTGCAAAATTGTCAGGTCAAATATTTGGTTTTTAATAGGTGCAAGTATTGGACCAGAGGGGGCGGTTGCTTATTGGCAACCAGCTTGAAAGATTTCTGCGACTGGCTCTAAAGGATTGGGGAAATTGCCCGAACAATAACCAGGATGTAAATCCTGGAAAATATTCGTGTCCAGCGGGAAATTCCCGGGTTTAATATAGAAATCAGCCTTGAACCAGGTTAGAATCCTGTGTTGCTCAAAATCAGAGCATATGCTATAGTTCATTGATTTCCAACTCTTTGTAAGTACAAGAAATTTATGGATAGGATGGTACGGAATTTATGGATAATTCGTTCACCAAGACGACACTTACAAACGGACTGACAGTGCTGCTGAAGGAAATTCGCACTGCGCCAATCGCCAGCCTCTGGCTTTGGTACCGGGTGGGTTCCCGGAATGAAGTCCCAGGCGTGACTGGAATATCTCATTGGACAGAGCACATGCAGTTTAAAGGTACTGAAAGGTATCCAGCCGAAGTACTGGACAAAGCCGTCGCCCGGGAGGGTGGCTACCGCAATGCGCTGACTTTTTTGGATTGGACCACCTATTTTGAAACCCTGCCGGCAGATAAGATCAACCTTGCCTTAGACCTGGAAGCTGACCGCATGTACAACAGCTTGTTTGTCCCAGAGGAGGTTGAATCAGAGCGCACGGTGATCATCTCCGAGCGCCAGGGGAACGAGAATGAGCCAATGTTTTTGCTGGCTGAAGAGGTTCAGGCGGCCGCGTTTCGGGTGCACTCTTATCATCACGAGGTGATCGGCGACCTGATCGATCTACAAACGATGTCAAGGGATGATCTCTTCCAACATTATCGCAAACATTATGTACCAGGAAATGCGATCCTCACCGTGGCGGGAGATTTTGTGACTGAAGAGATGCTGGACCGCATTCGTGAACTCTATGAGCCGCTGGCAGATGGTTCGGCGCCTGAGCTGACAGTGCGACCTGAACCAGAGCAATCCGGTGAACGGTTGATCAATGTCGAAGGTCCTGGTGAGACGACCTACGTGCAAGCCGCTTACCACGCTCCAGCTGCGAGTGATCCGGACTTTTTCGCATACCTGGTTACTGACAGCCTGCTCACCGGTCCGAGCAGTCTCAACCTGTTTGGTGGGGGGATATCCAATAAGACCTCCCGGTTATATAAGGCGTTGGTGGATAACGAGCTGGCGGTGAGTCTGCAAGGGGGATTGATCGCCACGATCGATCCGTTTCTGCATACGATTGTGGCAACAGTTCACCCCGAGAGCACCGCGGAAAAGCTGATCTTGGCCATGGATGAGGAGATCAACCAGCTGCAAGACAGCCCGCCAGCACAGGAAGATGTCGACCGGGCAGTCAAGCAGGCGCGGGCTTTATTCGCATACGGTAGTGAGAGCATTACCAACCAGGCCTTTTGGATGGGGTATGCGGAGATATTCGATACGTATGATTGGTTCTTGAGTTATCTTGACCGGTTGGCGGCAGTCACCCCCGAGGAGGTACAAAGGATCGCCAAAAAGTATATGAGACCAGGGAATCGCGTGTTAGGAATCTATCGACCTGCAGATAACCAGGAGGTGCCCGCATGAGCCCCAAGAATTCGGGAAATCTGCGCCATTCCTTACCTGGTCCGGACGATATTACCCGCCATGAGCTTTCCAACGAGATCGTCTTGTTGGTGCGATCAAATTTCAACAGCCCATCCGTGGTGGTCAACGGCTACCTGATGGGAGGTAGCCTGTTCGAGGAGGACGAAAAATTAGGCCTGGCGGGATTCACTGCCAGCACACTAATGCGGGGGACCACGCAGCGCACTTATAACGAGATCTATGATGCCATCGAATCAGCCGGCGCCAGCCTTAATATCAGCGGCGGCACACACACTACGGGTTTTGGCAGTAAAGCGCTGGTCGAAGACCTGAATTTATTGCTGGAGCTCCTATCACAGTCGGTCAGGCAACCGGTTTTCCCACCCGAACAAATCGAGCTTTTACGAGCCCGGATGCTGACCAGCCTGGCCATCCGCGCCCAAGATACGCGCGCGATGTCCTCATTAACTTTTGACCAGATCGCGTATCCAGACCATCCTTATTCGCGCCCTGAAGATGGCTACCCGGAGACCGTCCAGGCGATCACGCGCGATGACCTGGTCGAATTCCACCAGAAACACTACGGACCAAAGGGCATGGTCCTTTCGGTGGTGGGAGCGATTGAACCTGAGCAGGTGATCGAAAAGGTGGAACGCCTGTTGGGTGATTGGGAGAATCCGGGGCAACCAGAACCATCCCCGCTCCCGCCCAACCCGCCGCCTGCCGAACCACTCACCCGCAAGGTGGATATTCCAGGGAAATTTCAGGCTGATCTGGTGGTTGGGGTTATCGGCCCTGAACGCCGGACAGAAGACTACCTGGCTGCATCGTTGGGAAACAACATCCTGGGTGTGTTTGGGATGATGGGGCGGATCGGAGAAGTGGTGCGCGAGAAAGCTGGCCTGGCCTATTATGCGTACAGCAGCCTGGCTGGTGGAATGGGACCAGGTCCCTGGTATGTCTCGGCTGGTGTTGACCCGCAAAATGTAGACCAGGCTCTCGACCTTGTCAGGCAGGAGATCAAACGTTTTACCAGCGAGCCGATAACCGAGAATGAGCTGGCGGACAGCCAGTCCAATTTCATCGGTCGTTTGCCATTATCCCTGGAATCTAACAGCGGGATGGCCTCAGCCATACTCAACCTGGAACGCTATGATCTGGGCCTGGATTATTACCGCCGCTATGCAGATTTGGTCGGTGAAGTTACCAGCGAAGATATACTGACGGCGGCCCGAAAATATTGGGATCCGGAACGGTTAGGAGTTGGTATAGCTGGTCCATGAAGAAACAGAGCTGCGATGAACCTGCGAACTGGGGTTGACCTGATAGAACTCGAGCGTGTGGAGAACACGATCGAGCGCCATGGAGAGCGTTTCCTGGAGCGTGTCTTCACCTCCCAGGAGCTGGTTGAGGCTGGTGAAAACGTGGCCTCTCTGGCGGCACGGTTTGCGGCGAAAGAAGCCACTGCCAAAGCTCTGGGCACCGGGATTGGGGATGTGGGTTGGAAGGAGATCGAAATCCTGCGCGGACCAGCTCGCCAACCGCATTTACACCTGCATGGACGCGCAGCCGACCTTGCTGACTTACTCGAATTAGCAAACTGGTCGATCAGTCTCACTCACAGCCACAGCCACGCCATCGCACTGGTGGTTGCTATTGGCGAGTGATCAATTATCCGTAAACCAATCAGATTTCACTGGTAATGGGGGTGTTGCTTGAGGTGAAGCGATGATGTGCATTCAACGCGCATTGGGTTTCAAAGAATAAAAGGAGGCTCATAATGTCTGGTTTGGTTCGCAAGATCTTGATTGGTATCCTGATCTTCATCCTGGTGTTGAGCGTTCTACTGGTGGTCTTGATACCTTACAATATCACCCGCTCGTTTCCCCAGACCAACGGAGAGGTGCAGGTGCCAGGGTTGGAGGAACCAGTGGAGGTCTACCGGGACGCTTTCGGCGTCCCCCATATTTATGCCAGTAATTCCCACGATTTGTTTTTTGCCCAGGGGTATGTACATGCGCAGGATCGCTTCTGGCAGATGGATTTCTGGCGCCATATCGGCTCGGGTCGCCTGGCGGAGATGTTTGGGGAAAGCCAGCTCGAGACGGACCAAGTCCTGCGCACCCTGGGATTCGCCAGGGTAGCGCAAGAAGAGCTGGATACCTTTGATCCGCTCAGCAAAGCGATTTTGGATGATTATTCGGCCGGGGTGAATGCCTATCTCTCCGAGCGGAGTGGAGCGGATCTCAGCCTGGAATACCTGGTATTGAAAGCGATCAACGCAGATTACCAAATCGAACCCTGGGAACCCTTGCATTCAATCACCTGGGGCAAGGTCATGGCCTGGGATCTGGGCGGTAATATGGACGCTGAAATTGAAAAGACAGCTCTGCTGAAGGATCTAACTCCCCAGCAGGTCGCGGACCTTGTGCCACCCTACCCGGATGACAGGCCGGTGATCGTGCCCGGATTCCAGATCAGCGGGAGACCAGCGGAACAGTTCGCTGCGGCAAATGGGCCGCTGAGCTACCTGGCTGTACTGACTCCAGCCTTGGAGCAATTGAAGCAAAAGACGAACTTGCTGAATAATGTATTGGGAACAAGGGGGATTGGGGTCGGTTCGAACAGCTGGGCAGTTTCTGGAGAGCTGACCGACACAGGGATGCCGTACCTGGCCAATGATCCCCATTTGGGGGCTCAAATGCCGGCTATCTGGTATGAGGTGGGTTTACACTGCACCCAGCGCAGCACGGATTGTCCATACCAGGTGACAGGATTTTCTTTCGCCGGGGTTCCCGGGGTGATCATCGGGCACAACGAGGACATTTCCTGGGGATTCACCAATACCGGCCCGGATGTACAGGACTTATATATCGAGAAGATCAACCCAGAAAATCCAAACCAATACGAAGTCAATGAGCAGTGGGTGGATATGGACATCATTGAGGAAACCATGCGTGTGGCGGGTGGAGCAGAGGTGCCGCTCACAGTTCGCTACACACGCCACGGCCCGATCATCTCAGATACAACCTACCTGGGGGAGGATTTTGCCGGAAGCGTAGGCCTCGACATGCCTGGTGATTTCGCCATAGCGCTGCGCTGGACTGCACTGGAACCAAACCATTTGTTCCGGGCGATCTGGCGTTTCAACCGGGCGCAGGGTTGGGCTGAATTCCGAGAAGGGGCTAAAGATTTCGCCGCGCCGGCACAGAATATACTTTACGCAGATGTGGAAGGCAACATCGGCTACCAGATGCCCGGCAACATCCCGATCAGGGCCAATGGGGATGGCAGTGTACCGGTCCCTGGCTGGACCGATGAGTATGAATGGACCGGCTACATCCCCTTTGAGGAGCTGCCACACAGCTATAACCCGCTGCATGGTTACATCGTTACCGCTAACCATGCGGTAGTGGATGGATCTTATCCCTACTTGATTGCCACCGTATTCGCCCACGGACACCGGGCAGAGCGGATCGTGGACATGATCGAAAATGCTCCTGGGGCGATCGATTTGCCTTATATGCAAACTATGCAGGGCGATGACAAGGACCTCAACGCGGAAAAACTGGTGCCGATCCTGCTCCAGGTTCCCGTGGGCATCGAAAATGAAGAATATCGCCAGCTGCTCGAAGGTTGGGATTACCAGGCTCACATGGACTCATCTGCCGCTGCGCTGTTTGAAGTCTTTTGGAAGAACCTGCTGGCGCTGACTTTCCAGGAAACCCTGCCGGAGGATTACCCGGCCCAGGGCGGCAGCCGCTGGTTTGAAGTGTTTGCGGACCTGGTAGAGCAGCCGGAGAGCCCCTGGTGGGATATCCCCTCGACCACGCCCGTTGAGACCCGCGATTTCATTTTCAGCATGGCATTCGCAGCCGCAGTGGAAGAACTCAAAACCACATTAGGGGATGATCCTGAGCAATGGTCCTGGGGCGACCTGCACACTCTGACCCTGGTCAACCAAAGTTTGGGTCAATCGGGAATAAGCGTTATTGATGCGCTCTTCAACCGGGGCGCATACCGCACCTCGGGCGGCAGCGCAATCGTCAATGCCACGGGTTGGGATGCGAGCGAGGAGCAACCTTATATCGTGCGCTCCCTACCCTCCATGCGCATGGTCGTAGACCTGGATGAACTTGCCAACTCGCAGACCATCCACACCACCGGTCAATCAGGGCATGCGTATCATGATCATTACGTGGATATGACCGATCTCTGGAGGAATATCGAGTACCATCCAATGCTGTGGGAAAATCACGTGGTGGAGGAGAGCGCCGAGGATGTTTTGAAGCTGCTTCCGTGAGGTGATTTGCCCATATCCCAACCTCCCTTTCACTGGGTTCACGGGACAGGTCCCGCTCACTGGGTTCACGGGACAGGTCCCGCTCACTGGGTTCACGGGACAGGTCTTTTTCAATGCTGGGAGAGGGGGATGGAATTGGGAATGATGTGAATATATAAACCTGGTGACATTGCCGAACAACTGTCACCAGTTTTCTTCTAGGGGGGGTGGTTTAGGCTTCGGCTTCTTTCCTGGACCTGAACTTCTCGCGGGCGAATTCAAAGACACCCGGCAGGACTGAGATGACGATGATGGCCAGGATGACAAGGGTAAAGTTTTCCTGGACGAAGGGCAGATTGCCGAAGAAATAGCCTCCAAAAGTGAAGATAAAAACCCACAGGATGGCGCCAGTCACATTGAAGAAGAAGAAGCGCGGGTAATCCATGGCGCCGATCCCGGCCACGAAAGGGGCGAAAGTGCGGATGATGGGAATAAAACGGGCCAGGATGATCGTCTTTCCGCCGTGTCGTTCATAAAAATCGTGGGTGCGATCCAGGTATTCTTTCTTTAGAAAGCGGATATTCCCGCTGAAAGCCCGCGGGCCAATGAAGTGCCCAATCCAGTAATTGATCGTGTCTCCCAGGATCGCTGCGATGGTGAGGGTGATCGCCAGGACGAACACATTCAAGGAATCCAGGGCGGCAAATGAACCGGCAGCAAAGAGCAGCGAATCGCCCGGTAGGAAGGGGGTGATGACGACGCCGGTTTCCAGGAAGATGATCAGGAACAGGATCAGGTAAGTCCAGATACCGAAATTCTTGATGATCTCGTTAAGATGTACATCCAGGTGGAGGATGAAATCCACCAGTTCAGAAATTATCTCCATGCATTACTCCCCACAGTTTAATTTTCCTCAATGGTGATGCCCAAGATCACATCTCCCGGTGGGAGGGAGGCACTCTGCGAAGGATCCCTGGGCGTGATATTTTCGACGACTTCCATGCCGGAGATGACCTGACCGAAAATCGTAAAGCGACCGTTAAGATCAGGCAGGGCATCATAGGTGATGAAGAACTGGCTGCCGTTTGATTCTGGTCCGCTGTTAGCCATGGCCAGCAGACCAGCTGAATCAAAGGTGACCTCTTCAGAAACCTCGATGTTGTACGCGTAACCAGGACCACCAAATCCTGTCCCGGTTGGGTCACCGCCCTGGGCGACGAAGCCAGGGAGAACGCGGTGGAAGGTCACGCCATCATACCAGCCATTTTCTGCCAGGAAGATGAAGCTGTTGACCGCGATGGGGGCCACATCCGGGAAAAGCTCTACGACGATATCGCCATCCTCAGTTTCGAGGGTGGCGGTGTAGCTCTTGGTCTGGTCAATGGTCACCGGTGGGCAGATGGTGAACTGCTCATCTTCGAGCCTGATCATCTTGGTGATGGCTTCCAGGCTCCAGTAATCACTGGGGCCATTATAGTAACGACCGTTGATCAGGAGCAGTGGTGTGCCAGGAAACCCAGCGTTGGTGCCATGATTCCAGGTCTCTTGTACCATGGCGATGATTTCATCGCTGTTCATATCAGCTATAAATTGATCTACATCCAGACCAAGTTCTCCCGCCTTTTCTTCCAACCAGGATTTAAACTCCTCTTGTGATAATTCAACCCATGCGCTTTGGAGTTCGAAGAGCAGGTCGTGCAACTCCCAGAACTTGCCCTGTACGCCAGCGGCTTCTGATGCTTGCAGGGCCAGGGCAGCTTTATCATGAGTGCTAATTAAGGGGAAGTGACGGTAAGCAACGCGGACATCTTCAGGATAAGCCTCTTGGAGCTGCGCCAACACGGGCGCCAGTTGAGCACAGCCTAGTCACTGGAAATCCCCGTATTCGATGATCGTCACCCTGGCATTCTCCGGGCCGTGGGTCCAATCCGTCGTACTCACGGCAGGGACGAGGGAGTCTTCATTTGGATCAGACGACTGGCTGCTGACAACCGTGCAGGTTGCTTCTCCTTGAGCGACAACATTTTCAGAATCGGGAGTTGGAGAGACTTCGGGCAGCGGGGGTGGGTCTGTGACGGTTTCGACCTGGCTGCTCTCATCTGGTGCATCCGCGGTGGGGCTGGATGCGGCACTCTGGCAGGAGACCAGGAAGAAGACCAGGATTAATGACAAAACAAAAAATCTCTTAACCATTAGTTATATACCATCCAATTTATAAAAGTCCCCCAATTTTACCAATGAAAGTAACCGAAATGGATTAGGCCTTGTTAACAATCCAATTTCACCATAATCCGGATGGTTCCAGGCTCTCACTTATGAAAGCTTCTATTCTTCTGCGGCTGCCGGGGGAGGTTTTCTCGGGCAGTTTATCGATGGAGAATGAAGATACCTGAGCTATCTCCTGATCGCTGTTGGCTGCCAGGGTGAAATCGGTAGACAGGAAGAGCGTAATATGGTCGCTCTTATAATCTTTGAAGTTCGTATAAATGCCCAGGAGTTCTACCTGGTGAAGGGTGGCACCGCATTCCTCCGCAGCTTCGCGGCGGATGGCGTCTTCGAGCGTTTCGCCCCGCTTTACGCCGCCACCGGGCAGGTACCAGGCATCCTGATAGGTGTGCTTGACCAGCACAAACTGTTCGTCTTTGAATAAGATGACCCTGACGCCCATGGTGACTGGTCGAAACAAGAACCAATAAACCCGCACTAAGCGATAGGCCAGCTTAATCAGCATTAGGACTGGTCGTTTCTAACAATTCTTCGAACGAGGTCATCCAGGCGATGCGTTTAAGGAAGGATGCCAGGGATGGGCTCTCAGCAAACAGCCTGCGCACAGCTTCACCAACCGGATCCTCGCCCGCGGCGCCGCCCGGTTCGTCGGCATAGGCGCCAAAGAAGGCAAAATACGCCTGGTTGATTTTGCGCAGCCGGTAGCCGTTTTCCCAGAAAACCTGTCGCCTTTCTTCCATGTACTCTTCAGCCCCGGTAATATCACCCTCTGCGAGAAGTCGATCTGCAGTGACGCGGGTCTCGCGCATTTCCTCCCGGAAGTCAAAGGCGGGCGGCGGAGGGGGTTCTCCGGGTTCGATCTCTTCCTCAGGAGGGGGTGGGGGCGGCAGTAATTCCGGGTAGAAGCGTTCTATGACGGCCAGGCCGATCTCTCTGCCGGCGATAGCGGCTGCGGTCTCGTTCATGGTGCGCAGCTCTGGGCTGGAATAATACTTCAAACCCAATGGTCTCAAGCTCAGGAAGTTGTGGATCCATTCATGAGCGACGACTTCGGCCAGGAAATTGAGGTTGCTGGTCTCCAATACCATCGTCGGATAGACGCCGATGCCGCCAACATCAACGACCAGGGAGGAGACATCCAGGGCCTTATCCACCCTGTCCTCCAGGATGGCGCGTTCATCGACGTTGATATCAGGCTCCAGGGATATGTGGTGCTGCTGAATGATCTCATCGCGCGGTGATACGATCAGCGCGGTTGGCAGGGGCGTGCTGTGGTAGAGCACCGGCGGGATGGGCTGCCCTCCCACGGTCAATCCGAAGTCTGCAACGATTTCGCTGATCTGAGCCTGAAGGATGGATTCGGCGATGGGTCCTAATCGATCGCGCTCAGCTTCCAGGTCTGCCAGCTGCTGGCGGACCTGGTTGGAGGCCGACTCTGGGTTGACCACTTCGGGATCGGCATAGATGTCATTCAGGTGGCGTTCGAGCTGGTTAATGCGGTCAATTAACTCAATATAGTCAAGCACTAATTGGCGCTGCTCTTCCGGGGAGGTCGTCCCGGTGGCGGCTAATGCTGCCTGGTTGAATTTGGTGCCGAATGCATCTAAAATCCAGCCGACAAAATCGAACTCGCGATCGCGTGAAAATGAACGGATGCGCTGCAGTTCATCGCCGGGAGGGTAATTGCTGAAGGCCAGCAAAAAACTGAACACCACCACGATTAATATAATCTTAGACCAACGCTTTACCTGCATGGCGCAGATGATACATCTATCTGAGCGGGCTGTCAAACGAACTCTTAATCCACTCCTAATGCTTATTAATCTCGTGCTATAATCGCGAACCATGAATTTCCTGATCACTGGTGCGGCGGGTTTTTTAGGATCAGCACTGGCAAACAGGCTGGCACGGGAAGGACACCAGGTGCGTGGGTTGGACGACCTTTCAACCGGCGACCCGCAGTCTCTTTCCCCAGATGTGCTTTTCACCCGCGGTGACGTTAACGATCGACCCAAATTGTGGACCTTGCTCCAGGAAGTGGATTGCGTCTACCACCTGGCAGCGCGGGTTTTGGTGGCTGAATCCGTGCTCTACCCGCGCGAGTACAGCGCGGTGAATGTCGGGGGAACGGTCAGCTTGATGGAAGCGATGCGCGATGTGGGCGTGCGCCGGGTGGTGTTTGTCTCCTCCGGAGCGGTGTACGGCGACCAGGGAGATCAGCCGCTGGAGGAGGGTGCGTCGCCGAACCCGCGCTCTCCATACGCTGTTTCCAAGCTCAGCGCCGAGTATTACGTGCGCACCATCGGCGACCTGTGGGCGATTGAGACGGTCAGCCTGAGGGTGTTCAACGCCTATGGCCCTGGACAGCACCTGCCGCCCTCCCATGCGCCGGTAATCCCAAACTTCATCCGCCAGGCGGTGCGCGGCGGTACGCTGGTGGTGCACAGCGATGGCAGCCAGACCAGGGATTACGTCTTCGTCGATGACGTGGTCAATGCAATGGTGGCCGCGGCCACGGCGCAAAAAGTCAACCGGCTGGTGATCAACGTGGGCAGCGGGGAGGAGACCAGCGTGCGCAATCTGGCCAACATGGTGCTCAAGACGACCAACAGCAGCGCGGAGACCATGTTCAATCCACGCACCGATCCAGGGGTCTCGCGCATGTGCGCCGACCTGACCCTCGCCAGGGAGAGCCTGGGCTACCGGCCGCGGGTATCATTAGAGGAGGGTTTAAGATTAACGCTGGCGCGCGACCCGCGCTTCAGGAATGAGGCCACCCGCCCGGTGAACCGACCGCCGGGGGAATGATTTGGGGCGCAAGAAGATGCTCCCTTCATTCTGATTTTTCATTCTTTCCCATTGAACATCAAAAAACCGCTCGCTATTCGGCGAACGGCCTAAATTCTACCGAACAGTAGTTTTCTCTGCCAGCCGTCCGCCCGGTTTTGCCTTTCCCCTGGTGTACTAACACCCAGAGCAGTTATTAATAACCACGATTTTAATGCAATATTAATAGGTAATTGATCTTCCCAATCCCTGATGCGCTCAGCGATGAGTGATGCACCTTTCCGCATGGGCATACCATCGTGTGCTGAAGTTAGCTCGCACGATCGCTGACCTGGCGTGGGAAGTTAATATCCCCTCCCAACATCCGGCCGAAGCGCTGCAATACAGACCAAAGCTAGATCAGTTTTAATCTTAAAGAGAGAATATCCCGTTTTAGGTACAAATTACAAGTTTATAGTTATTAGCAATATTTCACTACACTTGTTTGGTTGATTAGGTTTATCTAAGCAGTTTTCACAGAGAATCAGGTTGAAGATTGTTTGTGAAATATATCACATTATTGACATCTCAAGTCAAATAAACTTATAATAATTCAGACGAGAAATCCTGCTATTCATCTAACAACGTAGTCAAAAGGAGGGAGTTATTGGAGAAATAGATGTAATCCAGATTGTTTCAATTGAACAAATACTAATAACGTAATATTTGTGGTGGCGACGAACCAAAGATCCAGTTTGGTCGCTTAACCCTTCAACCCTATTTCAAAATCGCCACAGGGGAAGATCTTTGGTGAGCCAATAGCGAAACCGGCCATTGTGGTCGGATTTTTTCTTCCTCGAGATTTATCAACGTTGAGAACAAAGAAGGAATGCAAAAGGGAAAGCATATAATGGTTCTTGAAGCAATCGTTGCTCTGAGGATTCAGTTGATTATGATGGCTCGGGGACCACGGTTGTGCTGACCCGATAGTTGTGACGATCTTGTTTGGGTATTTTCTCGTTCAACATGGAAACTTCACAGTGATTCTACAAACCAAGGAGGAAATAATGAAAGGGCGAAATGTCATAATATTAATTTCTTCAGTAATGCTGCTGCTTCTCACAGCGGGGTCGGGTCTGGCAGGAGGACCTCAACCCACAGCTGCTTCAGATGGGGGCGAAATGAACGCTGACCCGGTCGCCAATGCTCCGTGGTTCAATATCGAAGTTGATGTCCCCGGTGTTACCGGGCAGCATACCTCAGTAGCGATAGATCAGGTTACAGACACCACATACGTTAGCTACTATGACTACACTAATAAGACACTCCGCTTGGCAATGGATAAGGGCTTTGGTACAGGAAACTGTGGCCCAAACAACACCTGGTTATGTACGACAGTGGACAGCACTTATGGTGTTGGACAATACAGTTCCATCGCCATTAATCCGGTTAACGGCGAGATTGGGATCGCCTACTATAATGCCACCAATGGCAAACTTCAATTCGCACACGCTAAAATCTGCCCCATTTGCTCCTGGTCAATTGAGATCATTGAAGAGCCAATCTTATTCCCTACTGATAAGATGGGCCAATACTCCTCCCTGAAGTATCATTCGGACGGCACACCATACATTGCCTACTATTTTGAGAACACCGGCAATGTTGATGCATTGAAGGTGGCTTCCTACGTGGGCAGCGGCGGCAATTGCGGGTATGGCTCCGTAGCTAATAAGTGGCAGTGCGATGCCATACATACCGGTGAGGGGGTTGGTCAGTATGCCTCCCTAGCGCTGGATGGGGCAGGAAACAGGCACATTGCCTACTATGATGGGGTAAATGGTGACCTCTGGTATGCTACCTCCAGCAGCGGTACCAACTGTGGCCCTGGTGGGAACAGCTGGCTCTGCTACCCAGTATCCTCAGTAAATGATGTAGGTCAGTTTGCCTCAATATACGTGGATAATGGTAACGACTTCCACATCGCTTACTACGATGCAACCACAGACAAGTTGAAATATGCTGTAGATGTGGGTTCTGGAGGAAACTGCGGGGTTCTTGGCTCGGCGCAGTGTGACACGATTGACTCCATGCCACCTGATACTCACCACCTAGGTGTGGCAATTGCAGAGGATACAGCAGATTACCCGATAATCGCCTATCAGTCGGCAGATGGTTCCTTGAAGGTGGCGCGACCGCTCTCCGCCCTCGGTCTGCCGGGTGGAAGTGGGAATTGTGGTCCCGAGGTTCCTTTCTCCACGTGGTATTGCGAGATAGTTGATCCCGATAATCCAATTATTCCATACCGCAACGGTGACTATGCTTCAATTGCCCTACACCCTTCTGGGCTGGCTACTATCGCATACTATGGATTCATCAAGCTAACCGATGGAAATCTGATGGTATCCAACCAACGGATCCAGGTTTTTCTGCCATTGGTTTTGAAAGATTATTAATTTGAATTGCAGCGCATCTGTTATCACGAGGGGAAGTTAACTATTAGTTCTTGACGGCTTGAAGCTATATTGCTGGATATTCCTGGTGATTTTTGTTATGTAATTGGTAGCTGTTGGTTGCTTCACTTGGGTCGTCGTTAGGAATGCAATACAACGCTGATAAACGATAGTTTTGCTAAACGATCAAATGTCCCTTTTCAAAGGGGCATTTGATTGCGCCTAGAAATCTGACCCCCTTCTCCTTATTTTAGCTTACTCCTGAAATTATTCCAATAGGTTATACACCCACCATTCCCAATCCCTCGGATCTGGTTCAATCAAGGCAATATCTCGC
>JBFFEL010000025.1:0-39063 GCA_041558875.1 Anaerolineales bacterium | reverse complement strand
CATACCTGGCCTTATTTGCTGATCACCATCCCCATTGCTGTGGCGGTGAAGATGTCTGGCGCATCAAAATATATCAATCGCGCCTTTACCACTCGCCCGTTTATCGCGATCATTCTGGCAACCCTCGTTGGCGCCTTCAGCCCCTTATGTTCCTGTTCGGTGATTCCGGTCGTCGCTGCCCTGCTCATAGGGGGAGTTCCCCTGGCGCCGGTAATGTCGTTCTGGTTGGCATCCCCATCCATGGATCCGGAAATTTTTTTCTTGTCGGTCAGCACCCTGGGTTGGGAATTAGCGACCTGGAGGTTGGCTGGTACATTAGTGTTGAGTCTCAGCGGCGGGTTTTTGATCCATTTTGTAGTTCAGCGGGGCTGGTTGGGATCAAATATCCTGCGCGGGCAGCGTTCCACACGAGTGAGAACCTTTACCGAGGTCCTCAAGTCTACCTGGCAATATGCAGTGACCACCATCGGTTCAGCAATTGCCCCTAAACCAGAATCTAATGTCCTCTTTTCTGGCGGAGCGATCGCCATTTCCCGGGATCTACCCATGGTGGCAGATGAATCCAGTTGTGGTTGCAGCGATTGCAGCAGTGAGAACAGCAATTCATGTGAGATAAACCAGGATAACAAGAAGCAAAATCCAGAGCAGGCTCGTTCCCGTTTTTGGAGGAGTTTGGCAGTGGAAACCTGGGCTGCCACCACGATGGTAATCAAGTTTATGCTCCTGGCCTGGTTCTTGGGTGCGTTGATTTATCTTTACATACCTGAAACCTGGATTACCGCCTCCTTAGGTGGAGATAATCCCTTGGTGATTATTACAGCTGCCCTCCTAGGAATCCCGGTCTACACCAGCAACCTAACTGCCATGCCGCTGGTGGGAGGGCTGATCAGTCAAGGAATGAACCCGGGGGCAGCGTTAGCCTTCCTCATCGCCGGTCCAACAACCACCCTGCCCGCCATGTCTGCAGTTTGGGGAATCGTAAACCGTAAAGTCTTCGCACTTTATATTGGCTTTTCTTTAATCGGAGCCATCGTTCTGGGCTATGTCTACAGTATTACCTTGTAATCAGATAGAACCGAACAATTCTTTCCCCCTCTCCTCACAAGCCCCGACTTTCATCCGGGGCTTTTCATTATTGGATTAAAAACCTTCCTTAAAAGGCACAATTCACAACATAAATCACCACATGTGGTGATGACAGCTCACATCATTAATTCATATATTTTGGTCAGATTTAATTTACCGATCAGATAGGAGAAAACACCATGTTGAACGAATTATTGATGCACGCGCTGGTTGCGGATGCTCTCCGCAAGGCTGAACAAAATCGTTTGATCAATCAGGCAAAAAAGCGACGAAAAGGCATTACTAACTTGCCACCTAAGTCTGATTGGGTAAATTTCTACTTGATCAACTTTGCCGATAATTCAAAATCCAAAGCAGTCCAAGGGATTTCGCATGCATAACGCAAACGCTCCCATTCGAGAACCTGAAATTTACGAGATTCGCATCCAGGGACATCTTCAAGATAAGTGGTCGGAAAGGTTCTTTGGGCTCAATCTCACCCGGGAGGATGATGGCAGTACCACGCTTTACGGTCCTCTTCCCGACCAAACCGCATTGCACAGTATCCTGCAGAGGATCAGCAACCTGAACTTAAGGTTGATCTCGGTCAGTGAAATACAGCAGGATCCGGAAAACAAAAAGTGAGCTATAGATACGCAATATTGGACAGCATTTAGATAGAAAGGAGGCTTTATACGCAACGATATGGGTAAATTTGGAGGCAAAAAATTCCTCCTAAATATTTTTCAGATTAACTAATTAAAGAATTGGAGATGAAACAATGACTACAGCAGAAAAGTTTTTCAAAGATATTGAACAATGGGGGATTATCAACGCAATCTATTTCGGTGGAGTCCTGCTTTGGGCAGGCATCGTCTTCGCCGCCGACAGCCTGGGCTATCTGCCACAAATAGGCTTTTCCAGCGCTTGGAGCTGGTTTTTCCTCGGCGCGGGATTATTCTCCCTGGTCGGCAATATCGTCCGCCAGGTCTCGACAGGCATCTTGAACCCTTCGACAATTGACTATCTCTTCGGACTAGTACTGCTGGCGATCGGCATCGGAGGTTTCACCTCGCTGTATATCGCCTTATCGCTCTTGCTCATCCTGGTGGGTGGAGCAATCTTGTACAGTGTGATTTCACGTTCGAAGAGGTCAACAGTTAAAAATGAAACGTTCGCAACATCCTCAGAACGTGAAGCTGCAGCTGGTGAACAGGCTGATTTTGACATGGGATCCTGTATGGCAATGATGGAAAAAATGATGTCTGAGCACTCAGAAGATTGTGACTGCGCAGAGATGATGTCTCAGTTCACCAGCGAGAGCGGCACCCCTGATGAATGGCTGAAGGTTATGTCCGAGATGATGGAATCTCATTGCAATCCTCGGGATGTAGAAGCTTGAAAATTAACTGAGCATAACGGATTTTGATAAAAAGTGAGGAGTAGAAAATGACTACCACAGTTGCACAAACCGAACTAAAACCGCTTGAAGTCCGCACACTAATCATCGGCTTCATCCTGGTTGGAATTGCTGTCGCCGTGACGACGGTCAGCTACCTGTTGAATATGACCTTTGTTTATCAGTGGTTGGTTTGGATCATTGGCATCGCCTTTGCTGGAGTAGCACTGATCACCTTGGAATGGATCCGTGCTTTTCGCAGTCCTGCAGGTGAGGCCCCAAGTGGTTGGCTACGCAGTGCACTGTTGGTTTCCATTCCATTGGCATATGTGTTGGGCAGCCAAGTCTGCGGTCTCGGCCTGGCCTCCTGCGGGACTGCCTGCACAGTAATCAACTTGTCGTTGATCGGCCTTGGAACGGCAACCTCATATCGACTTTACCGCGGTCAATCGGTCGGGTGGTTCCTGATCCCGATGGTCATCCTGGGGCTGTTACCTCACTGCGTCTGCGAAGCCCCAATCAACACTCTTTGGCACAGCGCGCTGGGCGGCTTCTCACCAACCTGCAATATGGTACCCCTGGGTGTGACCCTCTTTTCGGTCGCTGCCTTGAAGGGTGTGCGCACGAAAGCCAGTGCAGCCTTTTCCGGTGTACTGACTGGAATGATCGTCTTCATGGCTGTCGGCAACCCGCTGTTCAGCTTCCCATGGTCAGGTTGTGTATAAACTACCTTGCCTTCAAAGAAACGTGAATCCTGGAAATATTCTTCAGGATTCACGTTTCGAAGCAATATGAATTGTCAGATATATTGATAATTGAGAATACCAATTGGATGTAGAAATGTTGACTGGAGGTTCTTCTTGCCATGCTTGAACCAAAGATGAGCAGACCAACCAAGATATTTATTATTCAATAAGTACTCTTACATAAACCCCTGGTCATTTTGCACTTTCAAATCGATAAATACCACCCCTATCTTGCCTGCATCCTAGATCCATAGGAGAGTTATGGAGGGAACAATGACAACAAGAACAGATACTCAACAAAAAAACTCAGCTGCAACAGGCTGCTACTGTATTGGCAAGGGCATTTCAAAATGATCCATTGTACGAATACTTCTTTCCGGATGCTGCTGAAAGGCCGGACAAGTTGCTCAATATTTTCAGCATGTTGCTCCGCTACGCAGTACTTCATGGCGAAGTCTACGCCAACTCCGCTAACATGGAGGGGGTCTCGGTTTGGCTCCCCTCTGATAAAGTCGCTATGTCACTCTGGCAAATTTTCAGATTCGGAGGGATTTCAGCGATGCTCAAGATGAGCAGGGCGGAAATCGCAAGGTCCTTTGGTTATATGGATTATGCGGCTACTATCCGCGAACGGTTTGCCCAATCTCGCCACAGGTATCTGCAGTTCATCGGCGTTGATCCCGATTACCAAGGCAAAGGTCATGGCGGCAGGTTATTTAAATTTTTACTTAACAGATTGGATTCAGAGCAGGAGTCCTGTTTTCTTGAAACACAGAACCTGGAGAACCTGGCTTTTTACCTGCACCACGGATTTCAGGTGGTTGAGCGAGGAACCATCCCCGACACCGATATTGGTCATTGGGCGATGTTGCGCTAAGAATCCTTAAAATCGAGAAGAGAGCTATCTATCAGTCGGGTATTCTTTAAAGCTCTCACCAATGTGTGGGTTTGATACTTACAGAAAGGCAATAATATGGACCAGAAACAGAAGAAGATCCGCTCAGCTGTC
Source organism: Anaerolineales bacterium (assembly GCA_041558875.1). Lineage (GTDB taxonomy): Bacteria > Chloroflexota > Anaerolineae > Anaerolineales > UBA4823 > PFL25. The sequence continues at coordinate 34,844 of JBFFEL010000025.1, read as the reverse complement.
AGGAGAGATCACGCCGAAACCTATCTGCTGATCTCCCTGGTTTCATTTGCAGTTACTGTAATCACTACCCGTGTCTTCCTTCAGCTGACTGGTTTTCCCCAGGTCGGCAATAGTGTCCTGCATATCGCCCACGCGCTCTGGGGCGGGTTGCTGCTCTTCGTCGCGGTCCAATTACCTTTGTCCTTAGCCAACCGCTGGGCGATTCAGGCCAGTGCAGTATTGGGCGGAGTTGGCATCGGGCTGTTCATCGATGAAGTCGGAAAGTTTATCACCCAGGCTAATGACTACTTCTTCCCACCTGCTCTCTCTATCGTGTATGCTTTCTTCCTGCTCACCGTACTTGTGTATCTTTATTTTCGGCGGCCGCGCCAGGAGAATCCTCGCAAAGTCATGTACCACGTCTTGGAGGGACTGCAAGATGCCTTAGACGGCAATCTGGATCAAAAAGAAGCCGCCCGCATCGAAGCCCAATTAGCCATCGCCAGGAGTTCGCGCCAGCCTGAGATCCTCTCTTTGGCAGGCGCAATCACCTCCTATATGGAGCAAGAAAAGGATCACTTGCTGGCAGCTGAACCAGGTATTTTGAGAAGAGCTGGCATGCGGGTGGAAGAAACAGGTCGTCGTTTTGGTCGTCGCAGGCACCGGATTCTCATTTCAACGATCCTGATTCTTTGGCTGGCTTTTGTGGTTGGCTTCATCGTGGTGCTGCTCCAGGAGAATCCTAATCTCGATCTCCAGGTCGCCCAATGGAAGATCCCGCTCATTATCATTCAGGCGTTGATCGGAGTTTTGATGATCTTCGCCCTCATCGCTTGGTTGTCTGGTAGAGAAAAAACCGGTTTGAATTTTGCTGTGGTTGGTTTTCTCCTATCCTTAGTCGCCTTGCAAACCTTGTATTTTTATTTGTCCCAGTTCTCAGCACTCACCACCACGCTGATCCAATTTACTTTTCTACTGATCATGCTTGCCTATAGCCGCTGGTACTTGAACGAAGGAAATTGACTCATCTCAGCACAAAATTCCAATTCAATTTTTTCCAAGGAGTATGAACATGGCATCCATCAACATGATTCCCGAGGAGGAAACAACTGGTAAAGTCAAAGAGATATACGACGAAATTAAATCCCAAATCGAAATAAATTTCGTCCCCAACCTTTATCGGACTATGGCGCCCAACCCCGAGTACTTGGAGGTCAATTGGAACCGGGTGAAGACGATCATGGTGAACGATGGAAAACTCGATCGTCTCACTAAGGAAATCATCGCCGTGGCTGTCTCGGCAGTCAATGGATGCGATTATTGATTATGGGTTCACACTTCTGTGGTGCAGAAGCTAGGCTTGGATGACAAGGACATGCTTGAATTGGTGGCCGTTGTTGACTTATTCTGTGGTTTCAACAAACTAATGAATGGTTTGCGAGTCGAATCCGATGAAAAACCCTGGTATGGCTGAGGTTGATAATTAGAATGCCGTGAGCATTTGTTTTCATGCAAAATGGGAATACCTAGATATAAATAGAATCATAATATCAAAATCTTCCCACATAGAAAGTCTAATTTTCCTGACATACAAAGTTTCCAAGATGTAGCAGAATATTTGACAGAGTGCCCAGCCTCACTATATTCATACGCGTTTTCGCAGAAGGTGATGCGAAATGACTGCACCGTTGCTGACCACCAATCTTTATATCCCATCACTCCCGGCAAAGATCGATCCACGCCTTAGGCTGATTGAGCCAATGAATGAGGATTTTACTCACAAGCTAACTTCAATCTGCGCCCACAACCCTAATGTTATTCCCAGCGAACTTGGTTAAGTCAAAAAGGAGAAAAACGATGACCATCGCAGAAAAAATGAATACGAATAAAAAGACCGCTGAATTGGAAGATGAGAGGATAAATGTAAAGATAAAGCTTGCGACATTATGGGCAGCGTTAATGTTCCTTTATACCTATGGGGATATTCTGGGATTTTATACCCCGGGGAATTTAGAGCAGCTAATATCGGGAGAAATTGAAGGTATTCAACTAACCGAAGGATTACTGATTGTAAATGCAGTAACGATGGCGATTCAGAGTGTAATGATCTTTCTGTCCGTGGCATTGAAGGCAAACGCGAATCGCTGGGCAAATCTCATCATAGGTGTATTCGCGGCTGTTGTACTAGTTGTCGCCACCTACGTCGGAGGCATAGACGTTCGCTATGCAATTCAAGTAAGCGTAGAACTCGTGCTTATTGCATTGATTCTTTGGTATGCATGGAAGTGGCCTAAACAGGAAGTATAAGCCGATTCCATCTTTTTAATTCTCTCAAAGGGTAATAGTAATAACTTTGGAACTTAATAAAAAACATCAAAGCACTGCACCAACGATTTTCCTCTGAGCTTCATAGCGGCAGGTGAATTTGGTCGGCAGGAGGAATGCTTATGAAAGCCATTGTATATACAGAATACGGGCCACCGGAAGTTCTTGAATTAAAAGAATTAGAAAAACCTGCTCCCAAAGAGGGTGAAGTACTGGTAAAAGTTCATACGGCATCCCTAAATGCAGGCGATTGGGCTATGTTGAGAGGTGAACCCTTCTATCTACGTCTTGCGTGGGGGTTCCCAAAACCAAAACACAAGATACTTGGCCTTGACATCGCGGGGCAGGTCGAAGCGGTTGGGGCAAATGTAACGCAGTTTGAGCCAGGTGATGATGTGTTCGGGGAAAGCGGTATAGGGGCATTTACCGAGTACAGGTGTGTTACTGAAGACAAATTGGCACTAAAACCAGCCAAAATCTCGTTTGAGGAGGCAGCAACCGTCCCTGAAGCGGGACTCGTCGCCTTGCAGGGTCTTCGTGATGCTGGACAGATTCAGGCTGGTCAAAAGGTTTTAATTAACGGTGCATCGGGTGGGATCGGTACATTTGCGGTGCAGATCGCCAAATCCTTCGGGGCTGAAGTGACTGCTGTGTGCAGCACCCGGAATTTGGACATCGCTCGCTCGAATGGTGCAGACCATGTGGTTGATTACACTCAAGAAGATTTCACCCAGACTGGACAGCATTATGATCTGATACTCGCTGCAAACGGATACCATCCGATCTCAGACTATAAGCGCGCCTTAAGTTCCGAGGGGATTTATGTCTGTACCGGAGGCTCCCTGACACAAATATTCCAATCCATGCTTTTGGGACCAATTATGTCGAGGTCTGGGAACAAGCAGATGGGTAACTCGTATAAGAGATCAAACAAAGAAGATTTGGTTCTTTTGGGTGAGCTTCTTGAAGCCAGGAAAATCGTCCCTGTTATCGATAGACGTTATCCTTTAAGTAAGGTTCCTGAAGCCCTCGAGTACATTGGGGAAGGACACGCCCAAGGAAAAATAGTCATAACTGTGGCAAACAACAACAAAATCTAACAAAGCGCTGCACCTGCCGTTATTCTGCTGCGCATCATAGAAACAGGTGAGCCTGCTCAAAAGATTGACTAAATACAGGATTGAAATGTCCCCATCACCAACTCGAAATGATAGACACAACAACTTATTCTAATAGGCTTTCATCGTTTCTGCATTTTCAGAACCCCGTCAACATCAGAGGGGTTCTTGTTCTTTAATTTTCACAACTTTTAAGTTGGTAAATCACCAACCTAATCACCATATCTGGTGATGACATCTCACCATGTGGCTTTGTATAAGTATTCCATGAAAAACAAAAGCCAGATTACGTGGCTGATACGAATAACGAAAGGATAATTGGAAATGACGAACAACATCAAGATCAAAAGGGAAAAACAGTTTAAAGATGCCCTGTATTGGGGAGGATCATTTTTCTGGGCTGGCCTGGTCTTTGGCGCTGATTTGCTGGGTTTATTGCCCCAGGTCGGCCAATTGGATGTCTGGAATTGGGTATTCCTCGGGGTTGGGCTCTATGGTTTGCTGGGAGCGCTTTTCTTCTTGGTTTCCCCAAATTGGTCGAATCCCACGACCTGGGACTTCATCTGGTCAGGATTTTGGTTCCTGGTAGGACTCAGCGGTGTGATCATCTTTGACATTATCTGGTCAGTGGGTCTCATCCTTTTAGGATTGTTGATTCTCGCAATCGGATTCGCCCATCAGAGCAATACACACTCAAACAGCGCATCCCTATAAACAAGCTCGTGACGCTTAAAATTATCAGGCGTCACGAGATCCAAATATCCAATAACGGATCAATGATTTGGCCCAAATGATTAAGGATACTGCTGCTTTCATCGATCTGGACGGCACCCTTCGTGATCTACACCTCTGGCAGGCACTTTTTGCATATCGCAGAAAAAACGCTTCAATCGGGACGCATTGTACGCCTTCATCGCCATTTATACACCGATATGGTTGTTATATAAAGTGCACATGATTTCCCAAGAATACTTTTATCAGCTGCACAGGTCCAACCTGGCCTGGCTCTTGCGAGGGGTTTCTATCGAACGGGCGGAAGAAATCTGGGATTGGGTAATTAATAACCAGATCATCCCCCACCTGCGTCCAGAAATGTTAGCTGCCATTGAAAATCACCAGAGCCTAGGACACCGCATATTCCTGATTTCAGGTTCATTTACCCCGCTTCTCGATCAGTTAACTTTCAATTTAGGTGTTGATGGATCAATCCCCACCCCGTTGGCAACTGAGAATGGGCACTACACGGGAAAAATAATTCCTCCCCTAAACATCGGTCAGGGCAAGGTAAAGCGACTAAAGCAATTCTTGGATGGCACAGGAAATAATTTCGACCTGACTAAATCCTTTTTTTACACAGATTCTTATGTTGATGCTCCGGTCATGGAATTATTTGGTCACCCGGTAGCTGTTTACCCCGACTCCCAATTAACAAAACTAGCCGCCACCCACAGTTGGCCGATAATTGGAGATGCTTAAACAAATTGATCAAGTCCTCAGCTATAAAGATGCACTTTTTAGCTGAAGCTACCTGGCTTCAAGCAATCTATCTTAAATATGGGTGGTAACGACCTAATTTTGGTGATTGGATAAGCGTTCACCTTTATCCAGCCATCTCTGGAGCAAAGAGATAATAATAACGCTAGCATTATTGGTAACGATAAATTTCAATCAAGAATTCCTCACACAACCAGTCAAGCTCTCCTGATACACAAATTCCCAAACATGAAGCAATATAATGAATGTGTGCCATGCTGCAATTTGTTAGTGCATGTCAAAGCAGGATTTCAGGAGAGATGATCACACCTTTACTGACCACCAAGCTCTACATCCCCCCACCTAGATCTGGTCCGGTCCCGCGTTCGCGCCTGATCTAGCGACTGGATGCGGGTTTAGACGGTAATCTCTAGCTCATTTCCGCAACTGTTAGCGCTGCTGGTCTTGCTTCCTGACGTCTTGGGGTTGGTGGTTCTATAGGTTCTGACGCGCGACAGCCTCTAAGCTGGTTCTGGAAATCCAGGTATGAATAATTGGAAACCGTTCACTGCTTACCCAATGAAGGAGAATAGAATGAACTCGATAACTAACGTACAAATTAAAAAGTATGGTGTTGTTCTAATATTTGCGCTGATCGCACAGATGCTGTGCTGGGCGATCATGGTGGTAGGACAGATGGTTACATCCATAGAGAACACACTCATCGCGCATGCCATTGGCGCTCCTATCATCGCGAGCCTCGTATCTTTGGTTTACTACAAAAGATTCAACTACACCACCCCATTGCAGACAGCGATTGTCTTTGTCTCAGTAGTGATCGCCATGGATGTCTTCATCGTCGCCCTCCTGATCGAAAAGAGTTTTGAGATGTTTACCAGCCCGATTGGGACCTGGATACCCATCAGTTCGATTTTTCTGGCAACTTATTTAACTGGTTTATTTGAGACCAGACAGGATGTTACAACATCAGATGCTTAACTGCAATTGTGACAGACAGCAGGGGTGTAATTGAAAGAGGGTATATACATGAATAAAAAGAAAACAATCACCTTTGTTGTTTTTGCATATGGAATTTCTTGGCTTATTTGGATGCCAAATGTACTGGCTCATAATTTTAATGTGAACTGGGGGTTTTCCAAATGGTTGCATATTGTGGGAGGTCTAGGTCCTTTTTTAGGTGCCGTGATAACAATCTATCTTTTCGATAGAAATGCCGGTGTCGTTGAATATTTCAAGGAAAAGCTCTTCCGAATTCAAAGCATCAAATGGACATTAATCGGGCTGGGTATGCCGATTGTCTTTTTCCTTATTGCCGTGTTGATATTGGGCATCTTTACGGGTGATTGGGTTGTTATCTCAGATCTGGGGTTGAATTCAAAACTGCCCATCACGAATCCCATCCTGATCTGGCTTTTATGGTGTTTTTTCTATGGGTTAGGAGAAGAAGGGGGCTGGAGAGGATTACTATTCCCTGAATTTACAAGAAGTTTTAAGGCCAGGATCGCTACCTTATATGTAGCCTTTATTTGGATTCCCTGGCATATACCTGTCTTTTTCTATGATAAAGACTTGGGCACAATGGGATTGTTTGGCACAGTCGGTTGGGCTGTAGGCCTTGTTTTTGGCTCGCTGCTCTTGGGATGGTTGGTCAAGCAATCTCAGTTAAATTTGTGGCCGGTTATTCTGTGGCATGGCACTTTCAACTTTTTCACCACCAGCGATCGCTTAAATCCACTAATTCCAGGATTAATGAGTTTTATGGTCATCATTTCAGCTTTGTGGATTGCCAGAAGGTATGGTGAAAACCTGGAATTGGAACCCGCAAAAAATAAGCAGAAATTAATTCCCAATTAGGTAGTTTGCTTTTTATATCTATCACAAAAAGAAAAAACGGTAGATCTAAAAATTCCATTCTGGAAGGAGGAGATTGACCTATGTTAGATACTAGGATAATACTTTCAGGATTATGGATAGCAGTGATGTTGACCTATCTTTGGGGGGATGTGCTGCGGATATTTGCCGGTGATATAACACCGGGGGAAGTTTTAGGTCGGCAAGCATCTCAAGGAATGTGGTTGTTGATCTCGATTTTATTTTTAATTCCGATTGTTATGCTTGTGCTGACCCTGACGTTGCCTTATCCTGCGATTCGTTGGGTCAACATCATCGTAGCTATATTCTTAGTTGTGTTAAATCTCTTTGGTCTGCCGTACAAGGGTTGGTATGACAATTTTCTAATTATTGTGAGCTTTGTGTTTAATGCACTGACGGTTTGGTACTCATGGAGGTGGGTCTAATCAGGTAACACCAGCCGATTTCATCTTTTTTGTTCCGATCAGAAGAATGATAGTTGCAAGCGCGGAATATATTAACAAACTCTAACCGTAGATGTAACTGCTTACATCATCACTTGAGCCTTTCAGTTGCTTGCTCGATTTCTGGGGGGAGGATGATATTTTATGCTACACTGAGATAAGCCTTATTTTCAATAAGTCGTTTCCTGAATTTTCAAAGGTCAGTTAGATGGGAAAATCGCAGGGCAAGCGCACCCAAAGCAAGCTGGATCTCTTCAAAAAAGCCGTCGAGAAATCAGGCGAAGTGATCTTCCTCACCGATCGAGAAGGCACCCTGACCTATATCAATCCTGAGTTTACCCGGCTTTACGGCTACACCGCTGAAGAGGTAGTCGGGAAGACTACCCCACGCATCTTGAAGAGTGGATCGATGACCCATCAGGATTACCAGCGTTTCTGGGAAACCTTGCTCGATCGCCGGGTCGTCAAGCGAGAATTTGTCAACATGTGCAAAGATGGCTCACTTGTTACCGTCGAAGGTTCTGCCAATCCAATCCTTGACGAGAATGAAAATATTGTCGGTTTCCTGGCAATTCAGCGCGATATCACCATGCGGAAGCAAGTTGAAGAGGAATTAGAAGGGGCACATACTTTTCAGCAATTCATTATAGATGGTTTAGCCGATCCCCTTATGGTTATCGGTACAGATTATCAGGTTTTATTGGTAAACCATGCTGCTCGCGAATTTGCCACTGATGGTGCTACTTCTCCAGAACCAGTTTTTTGCTATCAAATGTCGCACCACAGAGAGTCACCATGTGATGGATTTGACCACCCATGTCCCCTCCATGAGGTAGAACAAATTGGGCAGCCAGTCACAGTTGTTCACGAACATTACCAGACGGATGGGGAACGTCGTTTTGTAGAGATTGCTGCTGCACCCTTCTGGGCTGTGGATGGTTCATTTAACGGGATCATCGAATCGATGCGCGACATTACCGAACACAAGCAGGCGGAGCAGGACTTGATTCAGTACACAGAACGCTTGAAAGCAATTTCTGCTCAGCTGGCTGAAGTTGAGGATTTAGAACGGCAGAGATTATCTCGCGAGCTTCACGATCAGGTCGGGCAAAACTTGACCGCACTCGGCATCAACCTGAATATTATCCAGATGCAGATGCCGGAGAACGTCTCTGATTCCGTTCATTATCACCTGGAAGATTCGTTATCTCTGGTCGAGCAAACCACTGAGCGAATCCGTGATGTAATGGCTGATTTACGACCCCCGGTATTGGATGATTACGGGTTGGTGGCTGCGCTGCGCTGGTATGGGGAAAAGATTGCTCGCCGGATTGAGATACCCATTTTAGTTGAAGGAGAAGAACCCAGCCCACGTTTGGACTCACATGTCGAGAATGCCTTGTTCCGCATCGTTCAAGAAGCATTAACCAATGTCTCCAAACACGCCCAGGCATCATTTGTAAAAATATCGGTTGATTTGAAAGGCGATATCTTGCGTCTCACCCTTGAGGATAACGGCGTTGGCTTCGACCCACAAGACTTCACCCAGCCCGATGCTGGAGGGGGATGGGGCTTACTCTCTATCACCGAACGGGCTGAAGCGGCTGGCGGCAAGTGTTGGGTTGTATCTTCACCCAATCAGGGCACTCAGGTAATTGTGGAGATCCCCAGGTGAGCATTACCGTTTTTCTGGCAGATGACCACGCCGTGGTGCGGGACGGATTGCGCTCATTGCTTGAAGCCCAGCCTGATATCACGGTGGTTGGGGATGCAGCTGACGGACGTCATACGCTCAAGCTAATCGAGCAGCTCCATCCCGATGTGGCCATCATGGATATCGCCATGCCAGAACTGAACGGGATTGAAGCCGCTGGAAAAATTTGCACCGATTATCCTTCAACACAGATAATCATCCTTTCCATTTATTCAACAGAAGAACATATTTCGCGAGCTCTCCAGGCTGGCGCTCGAGGTTATGTTCTCAAAGAATCTGCTGGGATCGAGGTGGTAAACGCAGTACGCTCAGTCCATTCCGGACACCACTACCTGAGCCAAAAACTTACCGATCGACTAATTGATGACTATCTGCACCAGATTAAGTCCTCAGGAGAAAGAAGCCCTCTAAACCGCCTCAGCCCACGGGAAAGAGAAGTATTACAGCTGGTCGTGGAAGGTAAATCAAGCGCTGAAATTGCCGCAGTTCTCTCCTTGTCAGTTAAAACCGTCGAGACATATCGCAGTCGTATATTTCACAAGCTGGATATCGAAGATCTCCCTGCTTTGGTCAAGTTTGCCATCCAGCATGGTATAACCCCGCTCAATTAACAGACTTAATTTGAAGCCTTTGTATCTTGCCAGTGATAACCTCTCAAGGCGAGGTTTTAGTTTGTAGCTGATCAATCTATAAAATCCGAAATACAGATTTCCCTTACCACAAAAGTCAGACTTCCCCGCTAGACAAGAAATTTACATTCTGTCAGGATAAATGTACCAATGCAGTCAAATTTGCGATTGGTATTCACGGTTTCTTATGCCAGCCTCAATTTTAATCGTCGAGGATCACGAGAAAGTTCGCCATGCTTTGCGAAAACTATTGGAAGTTAAATATTCGCAATTCCGGGTGATCGAAGCCTGTAGTGGAGAAGAAGCGCTAGATTTGGTTTCAGCGGAAGTTCCTCTACTGGTAATTATGGATATCACGCTTCCTGGAATGAGCGGTATTGAAGCCACGCGCCGGATTCATGCCGCGGGTTCCTCTCCTCCGGTAGTGATGTTCACCGTGCATGAAGATGATATCTACCGCAAAGAGGCTGAAGCTGCAGGCGCAATCGCATACGTGCCAAAACACGCTCTACAGAGCGAATTGCTGCCCCAAATATCCAGTTTGCTCAACGCGGTTGTAGACCAAGAATCCCAGATAAGTTTGGGGAATAACAAATCTTTTTATATGGAAGGAGGATGAAATGGTCTCAGTTGAACTGCTCCGTCGCTACCCATTCTTCGCTGGTTTCACCCGCGAACAAATTGATGATCTCGCCAGGGTTGCCAGCGAGCAATCAGTCTTGGCGGGTCACCAGTTTATTTTCGAAGGCGAGCGATTGACCGATTTTTTCCTGATTCTCGAGGGGAGTGTTGGTGTTATCATCGAAGTACCGGATAGGAAAATGGAGCAATCCCTAACTCGTCAAATCACCAATAACTTTATCACCAGGGATGTCACCGTCAGCACCGTGAGTGAGGGTGAGGTATTTGGCTGGTCGGCAATCATCCCACCAAACCTGTCTTCCGCGACGCTCAAGGCATTGACCCCTTGCCGGGTTCTGGTGTTTGATTACCAGCAGCTCCAACCAATCATCGCTGAGGATTGCTGCTTTGGACACTTGCTGACAGTGAAAGCCGCGCAAATCACCCGCGCTCGCTTGAGAGATATGCGGGTCGAAAGTTTGGCAGATTTGGTAATATAGATAAACAGATCCAAAAAAATTACCCTGGGTAGAACGATTCGAAATACTATCCACATAAAGCGAGCCTTCTTCCCTTTCTCTTTCTTTTGGCGCGCAATTTTATTATTACCTGGGTCTCCTTCTAGGTATGTCTACAAGATGAAATGGAGCAGATTCCCACCACCTGATAAAATCAACTTAACAAAAATAATCTCTATCTCTCTCCATCCCATTTGGACACGGCAATGCTGTGACTATCCTCATTTTGAAATGCAACACCAAAACTTATTTAAGTCATAATTCGACTCATACACTAGGGAGGATCACCCCATGAAGGAAACTAGTGCAGAAGCTGCCGACCACACTTGGAACAATCTCTACAGAATTGGCGGAGCGGCAGCCTTAATTTGCGCCCTGATGTATGTCATTACATTGATAATTTATGTCCCTGCCAACCTCGCCAGCGCGCCACCAGCAACTATACAAGAATGGTTCGCCGTTTTTGAAGAGAGTCCGATCACCGGGCTCTTCTTCCTTGGTCTGGGCGATGTCATCATCATGCTTCTCTGGGGTCCAATGGCTCTCGCTCTCTATGCTGTCCTCAAAAAAACCAATAAGACCTGGTCTTTGATCGCAACCACATTTGTCTTTGTTGGGATGGCAGTTTTCATTGCCACTAATACGGCTTTTTCCATGCTCTCCCTCAGCCAGGAGTACGCGGTTGCAGCGACAGAGGCAGAAAGATCTATCTTGTTGGCAGCTGGGCAGGCAATGCTTGCTGTTACCAGAGGTACGGGCCACTTATATGCAGGAATGCAGCTGGTTTGGTTCGCCGGTCTGATCCTCTCGGTTGTCATGCTGCGCAGCGATGCTTTCAGTAAAGCAACCGCCTGGGTGGGCATCCTGGGTTTGGGACTCTTAGTAGCCGGTATCGTCGGCGGTGGTCATTACACAAGCACAGGCGACTATACCGCTATTCAGAGTGCAATCGTCGCTTTGCAATATGTTGGCGGCGGATTGCTTTCGCTGGCCTGGTATATCTTGGTCGGTTTGAGGCTTTGGAAGTTGGGCAAGGGCGAAGATATGATTTCTCAAGAATCGCCGACAAGAGCAGTTTCAACTCAGGAAGATCTCACCACTTAGATTTATTGATTTTCTAGCAAGGAAGAGCGATCCCTTTTTTGGATGGCAGGCTCCATAATTTCCGCACCCAATCTGAAATCCTCAAATCATGAGCCTTAATATATTTGAGGCTATAATAATCATGTCAAGATAGTTGACCTGAGAGATTTTAGTCTGGAGTGTTTCCATGCCCGGCACCATGTATTACATCAAAAAAGAGAAAGCCTGGCAGAAGAAGTACGATGCGCACGCACCCAAGGTGGGCAAACTCGCTCCGGATTTCGAGCTGAACGATGTCAATGGCGAAAACCCCGTGCGCCTCTCTGATTTCAAGGGACACAAACCAGTTGCCCTGGTCTTCGGCAGCTTTACCTGACCACCCTACGTGCGCGGGACCGTGAGTCTGCGAGAGATTTACAAACAATACCACGACCAGGTACATTTCCTTTCGATCTACATCCGTGAAGCCCATCCTAAAGATGGCTGGTGGTTGGGGGGCGGTCTTATGGGCAAGATCATGAAGAAAGGTATCCCCAAGACAGCCACTGAGATCTATGATCCGAAGACAATTGAGGAACGCAGAGCGGTGGCTGTGCAGTGCGAAGAAACCTTGCAGTATGGCATCCGCACCTATGTAGATGAAATGAATGACCCGGTGAGCAAAGCGTATGCCGCCAAGCCTACCCGCCTCTATTTGGTTGGGCTGGATGGGCGAGTAGTCTATTCAGGGGGGTTGGGTCCTTATGGCTTTAGCCCGGGCGCACTTAAAAACGCCATTCTAGAATATCTGGCTACTGTTGAATTCGAAAGCCGCTCCGAATTCATCCCCGGTGACTAGAATATTAATCCGTTAGATTAGTCAAATCTGACACACTCGATCAGCTGGAGCCCTTGCGTTCCAGCATTTGTTTCCCCCTCACACCGATTTAATTTTAATAACGCCCAATCAGGACAGAATTACAGCTGGTATCACAAAATTGCAGGTTCTAACAGACCATGTTTGCTTGTACATGCGATCAAAGAACCCGTTCTTTTTTTCACTAATTTGCATTCACCGTAGAAATCTTGTAAAGTAATAACACACCTTTGCGCAGTGCCTTTTTGGCATTTTCGAAAAAAAAGATTACTTATGTTTGGTTTATCGAAGCAAAAATCACCCTCAAGACCCCGCCATGATCTGCTGCGTGTGTTAGCCATCACCCAATGGGTTGTACCGGCTTTGATGGCAGTGATAGGAATATCATACACCCTTTTCGAGCACAGTCGACACGTTGGAGAACCCACCTGGCCCTGGCCCACCTGGTTCGGGATAATCGTCTTGGGAATTATCGGGCCAGTTTTTTCATGGTTGGTGATCCATTGGGCATATCGCACTGCCCAGGCATACTTATCCTCTCAAGAACAACTCTCATTACGAGCGGAAGAATTGACCGCATTAAATAAACTTTCAATTGCTGTCAGCCACTCCTTAGATCTCGATAAGACCATCTCGACGATATTAGAGGAATCGATGGATGCCCTGGATGCAGAAGCCGGCATGGTATTTATCGAGGGGAACAACCAACCAGGCCTCATGTTGGAAGCTCATCGTGGTATATCCAGTCAAATGGCACAAAAAGAAGCCATTCTTAATCCCGGTCACTGCCTTTGTGGGCAGGCAGTGGCATCCCGTAAAGTGCTCTTCGCTGGAGATGTAGACGATGACCCGCGCTGTACTTCTGACGTGTGCATCTGCGAGGGCTTCCACTCTGTGGCTTGTGCACCGTTGGAGGTGAAAGGTGAGCTGGTGGGGTTAATGCAGCTGGCCAGCCCAGAGGTAGATCACTTCACTAACGAGCAAACGGAATTTATGGCTGCAGTAGCAAACCAGGTCAGCGTATCGATCGAGAATTCGCGTTTATATGAACAGGTACGTGGGTTTAATGTCGAACTGGAGCAAAAAGTCAACCAGCGAACGAGCGAATTAGAAGCCGCACGCTGGTCTCTGGCAGAAAAAGCCCGCCAATTACAGCGCTTACTGAACGAATCGTACCGCATCCAAGAGGATACCCAAGCCCGCATAGCCCGTGACATGCATGATGGCGTCACCCAAACGATCATCGGTGCGCTATACGAGACTCAAGCTGCCCGCCAGGCACTGAGCGATGACCCCGACCGGGCTGTGGAAAATTTAGCCAGAGCTCAAAACTTACTCACTGAGGTGGATGTTGAGATTAGAAGAGTAATCTATGATCTTCACCCACCAGTATTAGATATGATGGGTTTAGTCGTTGCTATGAAACGTTTCGCCGATACCTTTTCAACGACATTTGACATCGAGTGCCAGGTCCAGGTTGAGGGAACGCAGCGAAGATTAGCTAAAGAAATCGAAATTGATGTTTATCGCATCATCCAATCTGCATTACACAACGTAACTTCCCATGCAAAAGCTGATCGAGCAATCGTATCATTCCACTTCAATTCCCACCTCTTCCAGGTGATTGTTTCAGACAATGGTGAAGGATTTAACCCCAAAGCTGCTCTCGAAACACCCGGTGATCACCTCGGATTGTTGGGTATGAAAGAGCGTGCAGAAGGTATGGGCGCACAACTTGTTGTTTTATCTTCTGCTCAAGATGGTACCGAGGTAAAATTAAACCTTGAGGACCCTGTTTATATTGTTAAATGATCGACTCGAATTCTTGGCAACCGATCCGCATTCTCATCGTCGATGACCATCCCGTGGTTCGGCATGGCTTGCGAAACCTGCTGAGCATTCACCCCGACTTCGAGATAGTTGGTGAAGCAGAAGACGGTGCCCAGGTTTTCCCCCTTCTTGCAAAGCACAAAACAGATGTGATCTTGCTCGATATCCAGATGAGCGACCAAAGCGGCATCGATGTCGCCCGTCGCGTGCTCCAATCATATCCACAGGTAAAAATAATCATCTTGACGACCTACGACGATGAGGCCTATTTGGAAGATGGATTAGAGGCCGGCGTCCACGGTTTTCTGCTCAAGAGTGTCTCTCATGATACATTACCAGACTCAATCCGGGCGGTCATGCGGGGGGAAAAGCTGCTCAGCCCGTCTTTGGTGGGCAAAGTCATGACCAACTACCAGAAACTTGCTCAGGAACAGGCTAAGCGGGAGGTAGGATTAACTGCCGACGATCTTAAAATATTAACCCTTATTGCTAATGGAGCCAACAACAAATCTATCGCGGAAGAAATGTTCTGGAGCGAAGCAACGGTCAAGCGGCGGATTCAGGAAATCTTAGAAAAATTAGAAGTATCCAACCGGGCTCAGGCGACGGCAGAGGCCGTTCGTCGAGGTTGGATTTAGGAGGGATTTGAACCATTTGGTTCAAAATTTGAGCTCTTAGGGAATTGTCAGCTAGTATCCCTATTCTCTACAATGGAGACAGGCGTAATTCTTGCGCCTGTCTCTTGTTGTATTTCTGAACTGATCATCCCGCCCGGAGCCCAAGATGGATTTTCGATCTGAAATTGAAGCCCTCAGTGGGCAAAATACAAATCTCTGCTTCCAATGTAGTAAGTGCTCCGCTGGTTGTCCCTTGGGGGACAAGATGGATCTCAAACCAGCTCAAGTGATGCATAGTATTCGTTTAGGAAGAGAACAAGCAGTGCTTAACAGCACTGCTATTTGGTTATGCGTTGGCTGTGAGACCTGTTCAGCCCGCTGCCCGCAGGGTGTTGAACCAGCCGCGGCAATTAATGCCGCCCGCCTGATGGCCATGCAGCAAGGTGTCCCTCCCCGGATCAAAGAAGTAGACATCTACTACCGCGGCTTTGTGGACAACATGCGTCTGAATGGCAAAATTCACGATGCCTCTGTCGCCGGCATTACCCAACTGCTGACAGGCCAGCTGGTAGAAAATCTTCCTTTGGCCTGGAAGCTTTTCAAGCGCGGCCGGGTTAAACCCCCACCATTACCGTTCGGCGGTTCTGATTTTCGCAAAGTCTACCGAAAATCGTTTGAGATAGAGGAAAGTTCTGCTCTTTAAGCCAGCCATGTAATTTAGGTCCTCGTCTGCCGCTTCACCAAAGAAAGGATTTCGACATGAAATATGGTTACTACCCCGGATGTTCCCTCGAAGGCATCAGTGTGGAATATAACCATTCAATGCGCAGCTTATTCACTGCACTGGAAGTGACGATCGAAGATTTACCCGATTGGATCTGCTGCGGCACATTGGCAGCACCATCTATCTCCCGCTTGTTGGGAATTGCGACCCCTCTTTGGAATGTAGCCAAAGCCAAACAGGAAGGTTTTGAACAGCTCGTCGCACCCTGCAGTGCTTGCGTGTACCACTTTAAAAATGCGGAAAACCAGGTAAACACCAACAGCAAGTTAATGTCAGAAGTTGAGGCAGTTTTAGAGACGAGCCTCACAGGGCTGCCGCGCACAGTTCACCCTCTAGAAATCCTGGTCAATGATGGCTTTGAAGAACGGATTAAATCTGGAATTAAGCAAGATTTGTCTGACCTAAAGGTTGTCAGCTATTACGGTTGTCACATATCTCGTCCGGCAGATGTCATGCAGTTTGACGATCCAGAAGACCCACAAAGCATGGATCTTGTGCTGAGTTGGGTGGGAGTGCAGACTCTTGATTGGTCGCGAAAAGTAGATTGCTGCGGGGCACACTTCAGCTTGATCAAGCCTGACATTGTTGTGGACTTGTGCACCGAAATAATCGAGTCTGCCTTAGAAGCTGGCGCTGACGCAATTGTGGTTGCCTGCCCAATGTGTCACGCCAACCTGGATACCCGTCAAGAAGAAATTGCACAAAAATTAGGACGATCCATCGACATTCCCATCTTGTACTTCTCGCAGGTGCTGGGATATGCCCTCGGTATAGAACCAAAGACTCTCGGGATGAAAAAGCACATCGTTGATCCGCTGCCTTTGATGCTCGAAAAATGCCAGCCATGGGGCAATGGCTCCCCAGTCCTCCAGGAGGTATCAGCATGATCATTCCAAAAGACGACCTCCAGCTGATGGGCTCGCAGAACGGTAAACCGGTCGGCGCAGTGATGGTTGTGGGGGGAGGTATTGCTGGAATGCAGGCCAGCCTGGATCTGGCAGATGCAGGTTTCAAAGTTTACCTGGTTGAAAAACAGCCAGCCATCGGGGGTCACATGGCAGCCCTCGATAAAACCTTCCCCACTAACGACTGCGCGATGTGCACAATCAGCCCTCGTCTGGTCACCACAGCCGGTCATAACAATATTGAGGTGCTGACCGATACAGAACTGCTTGCATTAGATGGCGATCCAGGGCACTTCAAAGCAACAATCCGCCGCAATCCCCGCTACATCGATATTGACAAATGCACTGCTTGTGGTGATTGCGCGGAAGTTTGTCCCATCGTTCTGGAAGATAATTTCAACGGGGGTCTCAACCAGCGTAAGGCAGCCTTCAAACTTTACCCTCAGGCCGTCCCCAACGCATTTGCGATCGAGAAGGAAGGCATCGCACCTTGCCGGGATGCCTGCCCGGCTGGTCAGCGCGCCCAGGGCTACATTGCACTGATCAGAGAAGGACGTTACGAGGATGCGCTGCGGGTAATTAAAGAGGACAATCCTTTCCCAGGGATTTGCGGTCGCATCTGCAATCACCGCTGTGAAACAGCCTGCAATCGCAATCTGGTCGATGAGCCGATTTCCATCTCTGCCCTGAAGAGGTTCGTGACTGACCAGGTATATACGAAACCATACGAGCCGCCAAAACCTGCGCAAAGAAAGTACGAGGAACGGGTGGCTATCATTGGTTCTGGACCCTGTGGGTTGACTGCTGCTAAAGACCTGGTCCTGACCGGCTATGGGGTCACCGTATTCGAATCACTCCCAGTAGCCGGGGGAATGCTGAGAGTGGGAGTGCCAGAATATCGTTTACCAACTGCGATTGTAAATCGGGAAGTAAAGGAGATTATCGATCTGGGTATTGAACTGCGCTTGAATACCCGCGTGGAAAACCTGGACGATCTGTTCGCAGAGGGTTTTGCGGCAGTGCTGATCGCCGTTGGTGCTCACAAAGGTAAAAGCCTGCCTATTCCAGGCGCAGATCACCCAGAAAATCTTACTGCCGTGGATTTCCTGAGGGATGTCTACCTCGGAAATGGACCAGATCTACAAGGCCGCCATGTGCTGGTCCTTGGGGGTGGGAATGTTGCCTTAGATAGTGCCCGCACAGCAGTCCGCCTGGGAGCAAAACAAGTTGACGTCGCCTGCCTGGAAGCACGCCAGGCGATGTTAGCTGATGAACACGAAATCATTGAAGCAGAAGAAGAAGGCATCCGCGTTTTTCCTGGAAGAGCCTTCAACCAGATTATCCACTCCAACGGGCATATCAGCGGGGTAGAAGCTGTAGATGTGAAATTCATGCAGTTTGAAACCGATGGATCGCTAACCCTGGATACTGAACCAAACAGCGAGCACATCTTAGATGGTGACCAGGTGATCTTTGCCATCGGGCAGGCTGCTGGCTTGGCTTTTATCCCTGAAGATAGCCAGGTTGGCACCACCCGGAGTGGAACCGTTGCAGTGAATCCCAACACCTTCTCTACCAGCAGACCGGGCGTCTTCGCTGCAGGCGATGCTACCACCGGCACAGCATTCGTGATCGAGGCTGTCGCTGCAGGTCACCAGGCAGCTGAGAACATCCGCAAACATCTCCAGGGCGAGGAACTTGAAATCCGTGATCAACCACAGCTGCCGGTGGTCAAAATGAGTCCCACAAAAGTGTCGCTGCGCATGGCAAAAGGGGAAATCAAGCCGAATCCCCGGGTGCGCATGAACACCTTGCAAATAAATCGTCGACGCCAGACCTTCGATGAGGTAAATCTGGGTTATACCCCTGAACAGGCACAAGCCGAAGCAGCCCGGTGCCTGCAATGTGGTGTTTGCTCAGAATGTCTGTCTTGTTATTACAAATGCGCTGCAGGCGCCATCAATCACGACGAAGTCCCAATCCAGGAGCAAATTGATGTTGGGGCTGTTATTTTAGCCAGTGGTTTTGAGCCTTATGATGCGCGGCTGAGCGGTGAATATGGCCTGGGACGCTTTCCAAATGTCGTTACCAGCATGCAGTTTGAACGTGTACTTTCTCCAAGCGGACCATACAGTGGTCACTTGGTAAGGCCTTCAGACAGTCATGAACCAAAGCGAATTGCCTGGATCCAATGTGTAGGTTCCCGGGAGGCCGAACGCAATTGGTGCTCTGCGGTGTGCTGCATGTACGCTACAAAACAAGCTCTCATCGCCCAGGAACACGCTCCAGGAACTGAATGTACGGTTTTCTATATCGATTTCCGAGCTTACGGCAAGGGCTTTGATACCTATTACGAACGGGCCAAAGAGGAAGGTGTTCGTTACATCAGAGCATTGCCTTCAACAATTAAACAAGATCTTTCAAGCGAAAACCTGGAGATCCAATACACTCTCACTGATGGGAGCCAGATCCAAGAAGAATTCGATTTGGTGGTGCTCTCAGTCGGGATGCAGCCGCCACACAGCATGGCTGAGCTGGCAGCTGATTTGGGTGTCGCACTGACCCCAGATGGCTTCTGCCAGACAACCAATTTGTCACCACTGGATACTACTCGTCAGGGAGTGTATGTATGTGGACCATTTGCTGAGCCAAAGGATATTCCAGAGACCGTTATGTCAGCCAGCGCCGCTGCTGCCAGGGCAATGACCTTACTGGCAGAGGGTCGTCACTCTTTGGTTCAACCCAAAGAATATCCTCCTGAGATTGATGTCTCCGATCAACAGCCGCGAGTTGGTGTGTTCGTTTGTCATTGCGGGACGAATATCGCCGGGGTTATCGATGTTAATGCGGTTACCGATTATGCACGCACACTTCCTGATGTAGTCTTCGCGGATAACAATCTCTTCACCTGCTCGACAGACTCGCAAACACGCATCCAGGAAGCAATCAAAGAGCATAACATCAACCGCGTTGTGGTCGCCTCTTGTACACCGCGCACCCACGAACCAATTTTCCAAGACACAATTCGCCAGGTGGGTTTAAATTTCTACTTGTTCGAGTTGGCAAATATTCGCGACCAATGTTCTTGGGTTCACCGTGATTACCCAGACGCGGCTACCGAGAAAGCCAAAGATTTGGTGCGCATGGCAGTCGCCAGGGTCCGCTTAGTAGAACCGCTACAGCGTAAGTGGTTGGAATTTAACCACGATGCCCTGATCATCGGTGGGGGCCTGGCTGGAATGACTGCCGCCCTCGAATTAGCTGACCAGGGATTTAAGATTTCGCTGGTTGAACGCCAGGCAGAACTGGGTGGAAATATGCGTCATCTGCACTTCTTGCTCAGCCATGCAAATCCCCAAAAATTGTTAGCAGAATTGATCGAAAAGACTACCCATCATCCCAACATCACCACCTTCCTCAATGCTGAGCTGGACTCGTTTGAAGGCAGCCTGGGCAAGTTTAAAAGCACCTTGAAGATTGCAGGGAATGACGGTGCGCCGCAAATCAACCATGGTGTGGTGATTGTCGCAACGGGTGCTCAACCCTACCAGCCATCTGAGTACCTTTATGGCCAGGATGATCGTGTTCTCACTCAACTTGAGCTTGAAGATTTGCTCTCCTCAGGAGCTGAAGAAATCTCCCAGCTGAAATCGATCGTCATGATCCAATGTGTGGGTTCACGCACCGCGCAGCGACCCTACTGCAGCCGCATCTGTTGTGGGCAAGCGATCAAGAATGCGCTGGAGCTAAAAAGGATTAACCCGGATTGCGAAGTATACATCCTGTATCAAGATATCCGCACGTATGGACTTCTGGAAAAATACTATCGCCAGTCTCGGCAGGAGGGTGTTCTCTTCTTACGCTTCGATCCCGAACAACCCCCACAAGTCTCAGCAGACGGCAGCCTGCAGGTAATCATCCATGACGGCATGCTTGATTCGGATATCTTGCTCGAGGCAGACCGCCTGGTCCTGTCTGTCGCTACTGTTCCCCAGGCAGATGCCAGTCAGCTGGCTCAGCTGCTCAAAGTTCCGCAAATGCAGGATGGATTCTTCCAGGAAGCCCACATGAAACTGGCGCCGATCGATTTCGCATCTGAAGGGATCTTCCTCTGCGGAATGGCACATTACCCCAAGAAAGCGGTCACCGAAAGCGTTATCCAGGCCAAAGCAGCTGCCGGGCGGGCCGCGACCATTCTCGCACAACGTGACCTCGAAATTGAACCAATCACCTCCCATGTACTTGTGGACAAGTGCGATGGCTGCGCCTACTGCGTTGACCCCTGTCCGTTCGATGCAATTACATTGATCGAATACCAGGATGAAGCTGGACAGACGAAAAAACGGGTGGTCGTCGACGAGACGATTTGCAAGGGTTGCGGTACCTGTCAGGCTACCTGCCCCAAGGATGCGATATTCGTATCACACTTTAAGTTGGAATACTTACGTGCCATGACCATGGCTGCCTTGGAGGTGTAATTTTGAATGATTACGAACCTTTGATCATCGCCTACACATGTTATTGGTGCTCGTACACCGCTGCCGATCTGGCCGGTACATCTCGTATCCAGTATCCCCCCAATGTGAGAATCATCCGCGTCCAGTGCAGCGGCATGGTCCACCCAAATTTAGTAATTGACGCGCTCACCAACGGCGCCGATGGCGTTTTGATGTGCGGCTGCCATCCTGGGGATTGCCATTATCGTGAAGGAAATCTGCGGGCTCAAGCCCGAGCAGATGCCCTGGACATGATGCTGGAAGATTTTGACCTGGAACCTGAGCGCTATCGTCTTTCCTGGGTGGCTGCCTCGGAAGGCCCCCAATTTGCCCAGGTGGTTAAAGACATGGTTGAAGATCTTCGAGAGATTGGCCCGAGTATCTACAAGTGAATTGATCCTAGATTTACATTATCAAAGTCATTTCGAGCATACGCTATTCGCAAAAAGGAGGCTTTATTGAAAATTCTAGGTCGTATCGATGATATCGAAGAGTTATTGAACTAGTAAGGAGGTGACCACATGGCTGTAAAAGTAGCCCAAGAATGGTTTGCCATCTGCGGCGGTTGCGAAGTAACCGTGCTCGATGTCGGTGAACCATTGATTGACTTGCTACCGGAGCTCGAATTTGTCCATATGCCAGTCATCATGGACCATAAGATTTATGGGCAAACTGGGGAGGAAAGCAAGGCGGATATCCCTGAAGCGGATGTGGGTATCATCACTGGTAGCGTCCGTAATGAAGAAAACAAAGAACTCGCAGAATTGATGAGGTCTAGGGTAAATTTTCTGATCTCGATGGGATCATGTGCCTGCTACGGAGGGGTGCCGGCGCTGGCAAACCAGTTTGCAGTCGATGAGATCTATGAGCGTGTATTTCAAGGTAACTCCACCACAGACCCGGGCGATACCCCCACAGAGGGATTACCCGCGCTGCTCGACCGTGTGTATGCGCTCCACGAGGTTGTCGATGTTGATCTGATGCTGCCGGGTTGCCCGACCACACCAGATATGTTCGCTGCCGCGGTGTTACATCTGCTTAAGGGGACGCCATTTGCACTGGAGACAAAGAGCGTCTGCGACCAATGTCCAACCATTCGCGAACAAAAAGCTGGTGAGGGCATCACCCTCAAGCGCCCATTGGAATCAGTCGAGGGAGTTGGAGAACCACTCGAAACCGTGCGCTGTTTCATGGAACAGGGATACCTCTGCCAGGGACCTGCAACTCGTGCAGGCTGTGGCGGTATGGATGGAGGCGCGCCTCGCTGCATCCGTGCTTACATGCCTTGCCGGGGTTGTTTCGGTCCTCTCACCGATCAGGCTAATCCAATGGTAGACATGATGGGCGCTATCTCGACCATCGGCCTCAACCCGCGAGAAATCCCCGACCGGGCGGCCCAGTTTAACCGGTTTTCAGGTTCTGGACGTCTGCGAACGAAGAGGAGGTAAAAATGGGACAAACACTGGTTATTCAACCTGTCAGTCGCATTGAGGGGCACGCAAAGATCACCATTCAATTGGATGATACCGGCAACGTCGCTGATACCATGGTGAACGTGATTGAATTGCGAGGTTTTGAGCGATTTTGCGTTGGCAAACCGGTTGAGGAAATGCCGCGCATTACAACCCGTATCTGCGGTGTCTGTCCTTGGTCGCACCATCTGGCTTCGGCCAAAGCCACCGACGCGGTTTTTGGTGTCGAGCTGCCGTCAGCAGGCGAAAAACTGCGCCGATTATGCAACAGCATCGCTTACATGGAAGAACACATTCTGCATTTCTATGTTCTGGCTGGACCGGATTTCGTCCTGGGTCCAGACGCGGATTATCCAATCCGCAATGTGATCGGCATCCTGGATGCTGTTCCCGATGTGGGCCGGCAGGTCGTCAAGGTCCGCCATATGTGTGCCAAGATGCTAGAACTGGTCGCCGGAAAAGCGATCCATCCCGCAGCCGCTGTGCCAGGCGGCTTCAGCCGTCCACTCACGGAAGATGAACGCCAGACGCTTCTGCCCATGGCAGAAGAAGCCCTGGAACTGGCCAAGTTCACCATCTCCTTCGCCAAGGAAAACATCTTCCCCAAGTACCTGGACGTGGTCAAGACCGTCGGTACAATCACCAGCGGATTTTTGGGAACGGTCGCCGATGATGGGGCCTTGGACCTTTATGATGGCAAGCTGCGCATGATGTATGCGGATGGGTCTTTTGAGGAGTTTCCTTACGATCAATACACCGATTACATCGGTGAGCACGTCGAGCCTTGGACCTACCTTAAATTCCCCTATGCCAAGCAGCGCGGTCCGTTTGAACTGGAGGACAATGCCCCCAGCCTCTACCGGGTGAACTCCCTGGCGCGCATCAATGTCGCCGACTATATACCAACACCGCTGGCTCAGGCGGAACTGGAAGAATTTCGGGCCAGCTTCGGTCGACCAGCTCAGCTGACTCTGCTCTACCACTGGGCTCGCCTGATCGAGCTGCTCTATAATGCTGAATATGTTGTACAGCTGCTAAACGACCCAGAGATCACGAGTACTGACATCCGTGCTTCGGTAACGCCCCGTGCAGCACGTGGTGTCGGCGTGGTTGAAGCCCCTCGCGGCACGTTGATCCACGATTACACCACCGATGAAGATGGCCTGCTTACTCATGTCAACCTGCTGGTTGCTACCTGTCAAAACAACTCAGCCATCAACCTGTCTGTCAAGCAGGCAGCCAAAACCCTGATCAAAGATGGCAACTACGATCAGGGCACGCTCAACACCGTTGAGATGGCCATCCGTGCTTACGATCCATGCCTTTCTTGCGCCACCCATCGCTTAGATGGGACCATCCCTGTAAAAATTGAAATCCTCGCCCCCAGTGGCGAAGTGATCGACACCCTGGCAAACTAAGGAGGGCTGATCGACCCCCAGGGAGGCATAGCCATCCCTGGGGGTTCTCCTATTCGGCATCAAGGCGATATGGTTATTGAACGCTCCATCGAGGTTGATACTTTGCCAGCTTTTTGCCAGGCGCGGGTGCTAATCCTGGGAGTTGGTAATGTCCTATTTGGCGACGATGGCTTCGGTCCTGCAGTTGTAGAAATGCTCCTCAAAAATTATGCCATCCCCAATGATATCTACGTGATGGATGTGGGCACTGGGGTCCGCAAGCTGTTATTTACCCTGATCCTGGGAGATGTGCTTCCAGAAGAGATCTTGATCTTGGATGCCGTAGATTGGGGGCAGCAGATCGGCGAAGTAAAAATCATCTCCGCCGACGAACTGCCAGCTACCAAAATTGATGATTTTTCCTTACATCAGGTGCCGACTTCAAATATGCTGCGTGAACTGCAGGACCAGTGTCAGGTTAAAGTTTCCGTTGTGGTTTGTGATGTGGGCCTTCTGCCGCAAAGGATTGAGCCAGGATTATCTACCAAAACTGAGCATGCAGTCCAAATTGCATCGAGAAAGATCGCTACACAGTTGTCGCTTGAGCCTTTATAATAATATCTCAACCTAGTAGCGAATACTTACCGGTGGAGCAATATTGTGAAACAACGCATGCCTGTTGTAGAAAATATTCTGAGTGCCAACGACCAGCTGGCTGAAGAGAATCGCAGCAGTTTGGAATCCGCAGGAGTATTTGCCATCAACCTGATGGCTTCCCCCGGGGCAGGAAAGACCTCCCTCATCGAGCACACCATCAAGGGATTATCCAGCCAGCTTAGCCTGGCCGTCGTCGATGGTGATATTGCCACCAGTATCGATGCCGATCGCGCCGCTGCTGCAGGCGCCGAAGCGATCCAGATCAACACGGGTGGAGAATGTCATTTGGACGCGGTCATGTTCCAGAGTGCCCTCAAGCAGCTCGAACTGACCAGATACGACCTGCTGCTCGTCGAAAACGTCGGCAATCTGGTTTGCCCGGCCTCCTTTAAACTGGGCACCCATTTAAATGTACTGATCGCCTCCATTCCGGAGGGAGACGATAAACCCTATAAATACCCCCCCATGTATCGCGGGGTTGATGCCCTGGTGATCAACAAGATCGATCTCCTGCCGTATATTGATTTCGATATGGAATACTTCCAGCGCGGGGTTGAGGTGCTCAACTCCGGCCTGGTGACATTCCCTACCTCCTGCCGCACCGGTGAAGGGCTTCAAGATTGGCTCAGCTGGCTGCAGGAAAAGGTAGCTGATCACAACCCTGTTGCAAGCAACTAAATGACATTGAAAGGCGTTCGGGTCCACATCACTGGCATCGTCCAGGGGGTAGGGTTTCGACCCTTCGTGTATGGACTCGCAAGCCGCCATGATCTAAATGGCTGGGTCCGCAATAGTTCCGCTGGGGTGGATATCGAGGTAGAAGGTCCCCAGCCCGATCTGGAGGCATTCCTCGATGCCCTGCGCACAGAAGCGCCGCCGCTCTCCCGCATCGACTCATTCCAGGTGGATTGGGTGCCCACCAATGGCTTTACAGCTTTTGAGATCGTCCACTCCAAAGGGAAATCAGGCGACTTCATTCCCATCTCCCCCGATGTCAGCATCTGTGCAGATTGTCTGCAGGAGTTGTTCGATCCGGATGACCGGCGCTATCGCTACCCATTCATAAACTGCACCAACTGCGGTCCCCGCTTTACGATCATCAAGGATATCCCCTACGATCGCCCGAAGACAACCATGGGGATATTCGAGCTGTGCGCCCCCTGCGCCTCCGAATATGAAGACCCCCTTGATCGCCGCTTCCACGCCCAACCGGTGGCCTGTCCGGACTGCGGACCGCATGTCTGGTTAGAGACTCCTGATGGCGAGTTCCACAAATCAGACGCTATCCAGGGCACCCGGAGCTTGCTCGCTCAAGGAAAGATAATCGCCATCAAAGGTTTGGGCGGATTTCACCTGGCCTGCGACGCGACCAATCCACGGGCGGTGGAGGAATTACGCCGTCGCAAACTGCGTGTCGACAAACCCTTCGCCTTGATGATGCCAGATCTGGACAGCATCGCGCGGCACTGCTATATAAACCCGGCGGAAGAGGAACTGCTCCTTTCACGCCAGCGACCGATCATCATCCTGGACAAACGCCCTGATTCCTCCATCGCATCCCAGGCGGCGCCCAGCCAGACCACCCTGGGCGTGATGCTGCCCTATACGCCCCTGCATTATTTACTGCTTGAGCCCGAGGCCGGTTTTCCCGAAGCGCTGGTGATGACCAGCGGCAACCTGAGCGAGGAACCCATCGCCACCGGCAACGAGGAAGCCCGTCAGCGGTTGGGCGAATTGGCTGACGCATTTTTGATGCACAATCGCGATATCCATATCCGCTGTGACGATTCGGTTTTTCGCACGACAGACTTCAATATTGTCGATCAGAAACCTGGTAATCCAGACTTACATGCTGCAAATTACCCGCTGCGCCGGGCCAGGGGTTATGCACCTAACCCAGTTAAACTTCAGATGAAGTTTCCGCCTCTCCTGGCCGCCGGACCTGAATTGAAAAACACCTTTTGCCTGACGCGGGATAATTACGCTTTCGTCAGCCACCATATCGGTGATCTTGAAAACTATGAGACCTTGCGGGCTTTTGAAGATGGCATCCGCCATTACGAGCGTTTATTCCGCATCGAGACCCAGGCCATCGCCTATGACCTGCACCCCAATTACCTGGCCACCCGCTACGCTCTTTCACGAGCAGATGAGGAGTCTCTACCAGTCTTCGGCGTACAGCATCACCACGCCCATATCGCCGCCTGTATGGCTGAAAACGACCATCCAGGCGATCGGCCTGTCATTGGGCTATCCCTGGATGGGACCGGTTATGGCAAAGATGGTACCATCTGGGGCGGCGAAATCCTGCTCGCCGATTACGCCGGTTTTGACCGGCTCTACCACCTGGCGTACGTCCCCTTACCTGGCGGTGATCAAGCTATTCGAGAACCCTGGCGCATCGCCTTGGCCCACCTGCAGCAGGCTGGCATCCCCTGGGACGAGGACCTTCCCCCGGTAAAACATGCCCGAAAGCTGGATTCCACTGCCGGAGATCCTATTGACCTGCTCCAGCGCCAGATTTCCGGCGGCGTCAATGCCCCGCTCACCTCCAGCATGGGCCGCTTGTTTGATGCAGTTTCCTCCCTCTTGGGCGTTCGCCAGACTGTAAATTATGAAGCCCAGGCGGCCATCGAACTGGAAGCCCAGATTGACCGGGCAGAAACCGATGCTTACCTGTTTGCTATCGAGGGCCAATTTCTAGATCCCGCTCCGATGTTTGCATCGCTGGTCAGCGATCTGCAATCTGGGGTTGTCCTGCCCAAGCTCTCCGCTCGTTTCCACAATACAATCGCCCAATTAATGCACCAGGTTTCCCAAAAGGTTCGCGCTCAATCAGACATCCGGGAAGTCGCCTTGAGCGGCGGCGTGTGGCAGAACATGACCTTGCTCAAAAAAACATATCACCTTCTGGCTGAAGATGACTTCAAAGTCTACCTGCACCACCAGGTGCCCGCCAATGATGGCGGCATTTCGCTCGGGCAAGCGGTGATCGCCATGACAAAATTGGATTTATAATCTCATAACCAGTTTATCGGTTCTAAAACGTAAAGGAGTACCAAAATGTGCCTCGGTATCCCCGGTAAAGTAATCGAAATTTATCAGGCCAATGACATGAAAATGGGCAAAGTTGATTTTGGGGGGGTGATCAAAGAAACCTGCCTGGAATTCTTGCCCGACATCCAGGTTGGTGATTACACCATCATTCACGTCGGTTTCGGTATCAGCCAGCTGGATGAGGAAGAAGCCCAACGCACCTTGGAGATGCTGCGCGAGATGGAAATGCTGGCCGACGAGCTGCCAGAACTTGATGGCGGGCTCCAAGCATGAAGTACCTGGACGAATATCGGGATGGTGAGCTGACCAAAAAGGTGTTGGTTGAGATTGAAAAAACGGTCACCCGCCCCTGGAAGATTATGGAGGTCTGCGGCGGCCAAACGCATTCGATCATTAAAAGCGGGCTCGATCAGCTGCTGCCCCCCGAGATCGATCTGGTACATGGTCCTGGCTGTCCGGTATGTGTTACCCCCCTGGAGCTGATCGACAAAGCCATCGCCCTGGCCTCCCAACCCGATATCATCTTCACCTCCTATGGTGATATGCTGCGCGTTCCCGGCTCGGAACGTGATTTGTTCAGCGTTAAAGCTGCTGGCGGCGATGTGCGCATTGTTTACTCTCCCCTGGATGCGCTTAAGATTGCCCAGGACAACCCGGAGAAGACAGTCGTATTTTTCGGCATTGGCTTCGAAACCACCGCCCCGGCAAACGCCATGGCGGTCATGCAGGCCAAAAACCAGGGTATCGAAAATTTCGCCATGCTGGTTTCCCATGTGACCGTTCCTCCTGCGATCACTGCGTTATTGGAATCGCCCGATGTACAGGTCAATGGCTTCCTGGCCGCAGGTCATGTCTGCACAGTGATGGGCTATTGGGAATACGAACAGCTGGTGGAGAAATACAAAGTGCCGGTTGTGGTGATGGGTTTTGAACCGGTCGATATTGCCCGGGCTTTGTTGATGTGCGTCAAGCAGCTGGAGGAGGGCCGGGCGGAGGTTGAAAATGCCTATGCCCGCTCTGTTAATCCCGATGGAAACCAACCCGCGCAGGACATCATCAACCAGGTCTTTAAGCATACCGACCGCGCCTGGCGCGGGATCGGCGTCATTCCCCAAAGCGGCTACCGGCTGCAGGAGGCTTACGCTCAATACGATGCAGAATTGCGCTTCCCAGAGATTCGAACCATCGCTCCCCAGGAGCCAAGCGTGTGCATCAGCGGTCTCGTCCTGCAGGGATTAAAGAAACCGAATGAATGTACCGCCTTCGGCGTACAGTGCACGCCTGAAAATCCCTTGGGCGCTACGATGGTCTCATCAGAGGGAGCCTGCGCAGCCTACTATCAATATGGACGCTATGCCATCAGCCTGGAAGAAGATAAGATAACCAGATGACCGATTCGCTTAATATTACCAGTTGGACCTGTCCGTTACCCCTGCAGAATTATCCAACCATTGTCATGGGGCATGGCAGTGGCGGCAAGATGATGAGTGATTTAATCCACCACATGTTCCTGCCGTTAATGGAGAATGAAGCGTTGGCTCCTTTGGGGGATGCCGCAGTTTTGGAACTCGACAAGGGAACACGGATTGCTTTCAGCACGGATTCCTTTGTGGTTAATCCGCTCTTCTTTCCCGGTGGAAACATCGGTGAACTGGCAGTTTACGGTACGGTCAACGACCTGGCGATGACTGGTGCACAACCGCTCTTCTTGAGTGCCGGATTTATCCTGGAGGAAGGCTTACCAATGGAGACGCTGGGCGAGCTGACCACCTCTTTCGCTTCTGCCGCTGAGAAGGCTCACGTGCAGGTCGTAACCGGGGACACCAAGGTGGTCAACAAAGGTCACGGCGATGGATTGTATATCAATACCACCGGGATCGGTCTGATCCCACCTGAGATCACGATTGCCCCAGGTAATGCTCAGCCAGGCGATGCAGTCATTGTCAGCGGTACGGTTGGAGACCACGGAATGGCGATCATGTCTGTACGGGAAGGACTGGAGTTTGAGACCCAAATTTCCAGCGATACTGCCCCGCTCCATGAACTGGTTGAAACCATGCTGGCTGCCAGCAACGAGATCCACTGCCTGAGGGATGCCACCCGTGGAGGTTTTGCCGCGGCACTCAATGAATTGGCCAAATCATCCCGGGTGGGTATTACCTTTGAAGAGGGGTTGGTGCCACTGCGCCCAGCCGTCAAAGCTGCCTGTGAGATGCTCGGTATGGATCCCTACTATGTTGCTAATGAGGGTAAATTGGTTGCCATCACCAATCGCGAGGTTGCTGAGGAGGTGCTGGTTGCCATGCACAGCCACCCCTTGGGTCAAGATGCAGCCATAATTGGTGAAGTGACCGCGGATCATCCCGGCATGGTGCTTTCCAAAACCGGGATCGGGGGCTCCAGGGTCGTGGATCTGCCCGCCGGCGAACTGCTGCCGCGCATCTGTTGAGTTTATCTGGCTGATCCATTTCTTTACATTACATTCTAATCCCACTCCACGAGATAAAAGGTCAAAAGGCGGTGTAAAATTGGGGGAAATGCCTGGTATCGAACATTATCAGAACTGCACCAGAGATTGAAGCAAACATTATCTGCGGTCGAGGAAGATAACCATGAGACGGATTATTCCACTACTCTTAGCCCTGTGCATGCTTACAGTATTGCCCCTGGCTGGTATTACCGGTGTTGGTTACGCCCAATCCGATCCGACCGAACCCGTTGAGGAGAGCACTCCGGTTCCACCAACAGAAGCTCCCCCTGAACAACCCGCAGAGACTCCCGAAATCGACCTGACACCTACTCCGACCCGTACTCCTTCACCCTCTGCCGAAGAGGAAGAAGACCTTTCTTCCCAGCAGCTTTTCACCATCGATGGACCGATCACCCAATTTGTGTCTGATCTGGCCTCCCGCTATGGTTGGGACCAGATCTTCTTCTTAGGTCTATCAGTTGAGGATTGGATCAACCTTGCTCTCTCAATCCTAATTTTCTTCTTGATGTACCTCCTAGGCCGGTGGCTCATCAACCGGGTATTGGGACAAGCACTCAAGCGCACCAGGATCGAAAAGGACGAAGAATTCCTGGAGGTAATCAAGCCACAGATTAACTGGTTAATGCTGACCATCGCATTGCAGCTCAGCCTGGCAAGGTTAGGTTTCCTCAGCGAGGGATTAAGAATCCTGCTCAATCAGGCCTTTTTTATCGCTTATCTGACTATCATCACTGTCATCCTGTGGAAGTTGATTGGGTTTGCAACCGAAGTACTCCTGCACCGCGAACGAAGCCAAGAGGATATCCAGCGTTTGACACCCATCTATATGGTCGCCAAACGTGTGGCTGAGGCATTTCTGCTTGTTGGGTATTTCTCAATTGCATTGACCTACTTTGGTGTCGATATTACTGCTTTTGCTGCCTCTTTGGGTATCGCCGGCCTGGCAATTTCACTTGCCGCCCAGGATACCCTGGCAGATGCCATCGCTGGCTTCCTGATCCTGCTCGATCAGCCCTTCCGGGTTGGGGACCGCATCGAGATCTCCGGATTAGGCACCTGGGGCGACGTGGTCGAAATCGGCACGCGCAGCACGCGCATCCGCACCCGCGACAACCGCCTGGTGATCGTACCAAATTCAGCCATCGCCAAAGACCAGGTGGTCAATTACACTTACCCCGACCCGCGCTACCGGGTGCAGATCGAAGTAGGCATCGATTACGACAGCGATCTCAAGTTGGCCCGCGAGGCAGCCATCAAAGCCGTTAATCAGGTGGATGGTGTCTTACTAGATAAGCCGGTGGATGCTTTGTTCGTCGATTTTGGCGATTCCGCAATCACCTTCCGCATTCGCTGGTGGATTGACTCATATGTCGACACACGCCGCATGTTTGATAAAGTTAACGAAGAATTGTTGAAGGGTTTCAATCAGGCAGGCATAATTTTGCCCAACATGACTTACGACCTAAACCTTACCGTTGACGAGCAGAATGTGAGACAGTTCTCCGAGGCTGTCAGTAAGGATAATCCCACGGAGGAATCCGGGAAAATATCTGACCAGAATTAAACAAATTGAGCCCGGAGCCTGAAACTCCGGGATATTTTATTCTGGATCTTTCTAATTCCAGCTAAGATTATTGTTAACCACTAAGATGAGATGACTTCCGAGCCTACCGGTTCAACCTGCTCTCTCGCTCTCTCATCCCCACGACGGTGATTATCCTCGATATTCATCAACGCGGGAATCGAGTACCCCACTAGAGCCATCAAGATGCATGCCGCCCCACCGATGATATACCAGCTCTGCACCCCAATTGCGTCTGCCACCGGACCGGCTACGATTAATCCCAACGGGGCCATCGCTGACCCCAGGCTGCCGACTAATGTGAAAACTCTACCCTGCATCTCGGGCTCAACCATGGATTGAAGGATCGCATGCACAGGTCCATTGATTATCGGAATCATGGCCGCTGCGAAAAAGGCGCTCACCACCCCCAACCAAAACAGGTTTGAGGGGACCAAACCGATCATTCCAAACCCAATCCCCAGGCCAATCAATCCCAGCATGGAAGTCAGTATCCGTTTCTTGAACCCTCCCCAGGCACTTAACACCAATCCCCCGGCAACCATGCCAAAACCAAAGGCGGATTCTATCCATCCCAACTGCAGCGCTCCACCTTGGAAATACTCGGACACCAAAATGGGCAGTAACGCGCCCGCTGGAGTAAGCAGAAAGTTGACCACCATGGCCAGCACCATCAATACTAATAAACCCGGCCATGACCAGACGTATCTCAACCCGGAGCGGAAATCACCCCAAAAAGTGGAGGGTTTCTCAGTGCTGGACACCTTTTCATGCTGGGGGATCTCTGGTATTCGGATCGCGAGCAGCGGTAGGATGGCGAATGCTGCAGTAACCACGTCGATCATCATGATTCCCTGCATCGGAAGTAATCCCAACAAGAGTGCACCCAGCGGCGCCGCAACGATGTTAAGTCCCCCTTGCAGCATTTGATTCAAACCCTGAACCCGCGTGAGCTGCTCATCGGGCACCATCAGCGAAGTCGCCGCTGACATAGACGGCCAATGAAAGCTCTCTCCAATACCCCGCACCAATAATAATGCATAAACCGTCCCTACACCGACGGCATCAATCGCATAGAGATAGGCCAGCAGAAGGGTAGCCAGGGCAATGGCAGTGTCCACGACCAGCATCACCTGCCGCCTCTTCCATCGATCGACCAGCGCGCCAGCAAATGGTCCCAGGATGACCGTTGGCAGGAGGCCGATCAACGAGGCAATTGCCAGAACAGTCGCCGAGCCGGTCTCCTGGGTCAGCCACCAGATGAGTGCAAATTGGACCAGCCGGCTGCCAAATAAGGAAATCGCCTGTCCACCCCAAATGGTGAAAAAACGAGCCTTCCAGTTCGTGTTGTTCCATTCAGCTGTAATCATTCGTCCTCCACATTAATACCATCTATTCATAATAACAATCAGGAGTTCTCAATAATATTACCTGAAATTTTAATATTGTCAATGGTATTTTTAATAATATTAATAATATACTTCATTATTGTAAAGAACGTTCTATCATTTATTTGGAATGTTAATCATGATTTCGTAAACTGTGCTATGGGTATGATTTCCAATTTTCCCTGGGTATAATTGCCGCTATGCCTCTCAACGTACACTACTTCATTGATCCCCAAACCAAAGCCCTGGAAATTCTATATTCCAGATTAGAGACCGGAATCCATCTTTCCGCTGGCAAGGAAATCACCCCCGGAGCTCGATACCACATTCTGATCAACGGCACGCCCACCTTTGAACATCTGCAGGCCAGCCCTGACCTCCATACCCTGATCATCCCTTATGCTGGTGTACCACAGGCCACCCGCGCTATACTGGCAGATTTCTCGGAGATAAAGGTCTACAACCTGCACCACAACGCTGCCCCCACCGCCGAGATGACTATCGCCCTGCTGATGGCCGCGGCTAAGTTCCTGGTACCCATCGACCGCGCTTTCCGTGAATCCAACTGGACTCCCCGCTATCAAACTAATCCATCCCTGCTGTTGGAGGGCAAGTGTGCCCTGATCTTGGGATTCGGTCACATCGGACAGCGAGTGGGACGCTTCTGCCAGGCTTTGGGGATGGAAGTGATCGGTGTCCGCCAGAATCCAAAATCACCCCTCCTCCCTGATCTCAAAGCCGCGGTCCATCCCTCCCAAGCCCTTGACCAGCTTCTCCCACGTACGAATGTGCTGATCATCACCTTGCCCATCACCGCTGAGACCGAAGGATTGATCGGCGCAGTACGCTTAGCCGCCATGGTCCCGGGCGGCCTCCTGGTCAACGTCGGCCGCGGTCCCATCGTCGATCAAACTGCTCTATACCAGGCACTCAAGGACCAGACTCTGAGTGCCGCTGGCCTGGATGTTTGGTACAACTATCCCAACACGCCAGAAGAGAGACAGGATACGCCGCCTGCCGATCACCCCTTCCACGAATTAGATAACGTCGTGATGAGCCCGCATCGCGGTGGCGGCTCCAAGGATACCGAGCGCTTGCGCATGGAACACCTGGCGGATCTGCTGAACGCCCTTCACAATAGAGAATTGGCTCAAAACCAGGTGGATATCAGCGCAGGATATTGAACAGGAGTGAATATGACTTTTACCTTGATCCATTTAACGGTGGGCCCCTGGCCAATGAACGCCTATATCGTCATTGATAAGACCGCGAACACCAGCGCCATAATCGATCCTGGGGCAGATGCAGAACGGCTCCTTTCGCAGGTGGGGGATTCTCGTGTAACCGCCATCGTGATCACTCATGGGCACGCCGATCATGTCGGCGCATTGGCTGCAGTAAAATCTGCCACCAATGCCCCGGTCTATGTCAACCCACTGGATGCTGCCAAATTTGAGCTGGATTACGATCACCCCCTCGAAAATAACCAGTTTATCCCCATTGGTGAAGGGCAGCT
>JBFFEL010000024.1:0-40948 GCA_041558875.1 Anaerolineales bacterium | reverse complement strand
GTTCAAGAAGAAGAACTGAATATGAAATGGATTTATGATTTGATGTACCGCTACTCCTTCATACCGATACCGTTTGACGCCGGAGGACCACGTGACGAACTCGTGAGTCTGGTAATGAACGGGCGCGTCAAACCCTGCCGGGCGATTGACCTCGGCAGCGGCACTGCCAGCAACGTCATCTACCTGGCGCAGCAAGGGTTCGACGTAACCGGCGTGGACTACTCACCCGCCGCGATAGAAATGGGCCGCCTAAAGACCCGTGAGGCCGGGGTGGAGGTTACCTTCATCGAGGATGACCTCACCAACTTGCAGCACGTCAACGGCACTTTCAACCTTCTTGTGGACTACGGTTGTCTACATTCTATTCCCCTAAAGGATCGATCCTTATATGTACAGAACGTATTGTCATTAACCCATCAAGGGAGCTTATTCTTACTGGTTAGTTTTGAGCGACCGTCACGTTGGTGGGAACCTCGGTTATCCAACCTAGGAGGGTGGGCGATGCCGCTTGGATCAGGTGAAGCTGAGCGCCGCTTCGGTGAATATTTTGAGATTGAGCGCTTCGCAGAGGTAACTCACGATTCCAGGCCTTTGCCCAGTATGTCGGGCTACCTGATGACGCGGAAACAGGTGTCATAAACTATGTCATCATGTGTGATTCGGGGTGGAAGTATCAACCAAGTTAACCAAAGGAGAAAAATATGAGCACATATCAAATTGTACGTTGGAGCGGTGTGGCTACCATCGTGACCGGTATCTTCGGTATCATTGCCGCTTTGGGAGCGAAGGTCTCAATTGGAGATTATTATTACAACTTGAAACATGAGGTGAAAAGGAGAATGCTATCAATGCAGAACGTTTATCCGCTATTCTATTGATTGCCGGGGCCGTGATCTTGTTAGTGTCAGGTCTGTTTGGCCCTCAGGGGCTGTACCAGGAGCCGGATCTTCAAATGCGGGTTCAAATTATTGAGGAAACTAAAACTGAGTGGTATATCGCTCAGTCTTTAATTGTCCTTAGTGTCCTGCTTACCACCGCTGGCTTTTTTGTACTAAACACCCAATTGTACAGAGTGACGAATGCCTGGGTTCCCACATTAGGTGCATCCGCCTTCATTTTCGGTGCGATTTCGGCTACAATCTTTCTCTACCGACAAACAACGGACCCCCCTCGGTGCTTATGGAGGCACCTACTCGGGCATGGAATCTCTATATTACTGGCTTGCTTTAATTGGTCTACTGCTCTTTGGCATCGCCTTTTTGCAGGCTGGCCTGCCAGCATGGCTTGGATATTTGACCATTGGTGCAACAGTTTTATTCAGTATTGTTTTCTTCCTAGTCAGTGGCGCTCGCTTTCTCACCCCAGGTCTTGTATTCCTTCTCAGCCTAGTGATCGGTATCTTTTTTCTTAGGAAATAAGCCAGTATAAGGACAGACCACAGATTTACCTCTCTTTTCCGCTTACACGCCTTTTGTTAATCCGTTTCGCTGCACCTCAAGAACTTGAAACTAAAATATGTTAATAGTGTTGGATTTCTCAGCGGAAATTAAAGTCGTGTCTTACAATGGAGGTGTATGGTGAGTTGGCAAAGAGTATCAGGATTCCTGGTTGTCGCAGGTTTGGTTTTAGCAATTGCTGGATCGTTCGTATTTCCTTCGGAATACTACATGGCTGAAAGCGAAGCAAGGCGCCAGGCTATTTTGGACGCAAACCAAAAAAGTTGGGTAACAACCAATTGGCTATGGGTGGCGACTGGAGTGGTGACTGCAATAGGTTTGCTCCTTTTTGCATTGATATCCCGTGACCGAATGTCGATCGCAGGGACGGTGCTGTTCTTTGCTGGAAGTGTATTCTGGGTAAGGTATGCCTATCTGCGTATGCTGGATGCCAGCGTGACGGTAGAAGGCTTGTGGATGGAGGCAGTCTTTGCGTGGCTTGCAACAATGGGACTGGCTCTCATGGGAATTGCCTTCTTGCGTGGCGAATTCCCTAACTGGGTGGGCTATACCAATTTGGGTTATGCTATTCTATTCGTGTCGATATTCATTATATTCCGCGCCAGGATGTATGAGTTCTTTCCCCCTCAAGTGATTTATCTAGTCGCAGTGTTCACAGGGGTAGAGGCGATTCGACGGGGGTAATTATCCAGAAGGGTCTCCCTTTCACGATATTGATTTTCGGATCGAATTACTAAGGCCTTTTGAGCGCCACAAACAGATGATATTTATTTTTCTATTGGAGGATGTTCGCCGCGCGGTGGGTTTTTCAACAACCTGATAGCTGCTGCGACACCAGTTAAATCCGCAGTAGGGATCTTTTGAAAGGTTGTTGTTCTCATTAATGAGGTTTAGTTGTGTCTATCACGATCAACAAATCAATCCACTCCCTGATAACAGGCGGATTTTAGCTTTGTCATACATAGAACAACATCAACCGAAGAAATATTCTTGTGTTGCTTGAAATCACGTCACCAATACATCATGAGGTTGGGATTCCTGCAATCCCACAGGGGTCATGCGTACAAAAATAGCCTTTTCATAAAGCTCATCCACAGAATGGGCGTTTGTGTAGCTCATCCCAGATTGGAGACCACCCACCAGCTGCTTGAGCAGCTCAAGTGCGGAGCCGCGATATGGAACCATGGCCTCGACGCCCTCAGAAATATAATCCTCGATCTCTTCCTCGGTAATCTCAATTTCACTTTCGCGAGCCTTGCGAGCCATATTGGCTTGGAGGGATGCCATGCCTCTCGAAGCTTTATAGCGATAGCCTTGACGAGTAATCAAGAATCCTGGGCTTTCATCCGTTCCAGCTAGTAGACTGCCGATCATAACTGTGGATGCACCTGCTGCTAAAGCTTTCACGATATCACCGGAAGTGCGCACCCCGCCGTCAGCAATGATTGGTACTCCTTGTGGACGGGCGATTTCGGCGCAGTTCATAACTGCTGTTAACTGCGGAACACCTGCCCCTGCCACGACGCGCGTGATGCAGATCGACCCAGGACCAATACCGACTTTCACTGCATCAACGCCTGCTTCGATCAACCGCTGAGTTCCTTCAGCGGTAGCGACATTCCCGCCAACAATTTGTGCTGTGGGAAAGTTCTTGCGAATATTGATAACCATATCGATTTCCTGCTGGGAATCACCATGAGCAATATCTACAACGACACAGTCTACTCCTGCTTCTAATAATTGCTCCACTCGATTTAGATCGGTGGTCTTAGCACCCACGGCAGCGCCAACTGCAAGTCGACCGCGTGAGTCCTTCGTCGCCATGGGATATTTCTCCAATTTCATCATGTCTTTTATAGTGATCAAACCAGTTAGAACACCATTCGAGTCCACTAGAGGTAATTTTTCAATGCGATGCTCATGAAGGATTTTTTCGGCTTCGCTTATCGTTGTATCTGCTGGTGCTGTGATTACTTCTCTAGACATGACCTCTGCCAGTGGTCGGTTAAAATCTTTTTCGAACAACAGGTCACGAGTAGTGACAATGCCAACTACCTGTTTTGCATCATCTAAAATAACAATCCCACCCGTATCCGTTTCCTCCACAATGCGATTCACGTCCCCAAGAGTATCCGTTTCATTGAGTGTGATGGGGTTATCGACCACAAACGATTCGCTTTTTTTCACACGCATTACCTGACGAACTTGATCCTTGGTCGACATGAAACGGTGAATGATGCCGATCCCACCTGTATGTGCCATAGCGATCCCCATATCGCTCTCCGTAACCGTGTCCATATTGGCCGAGACAATGGGGATTTGCAAATTCATCTGTGACGTAAATCTAGTTTCTGTTGAAAGCTTGCGGCGGGATGCCACATCAGTATGTTGGGGGACTAATAGAACGTCATCAAAAGTCAAAGCTACTTCCGACAAAATCTTCATCAGAAAATCCTCCTTTGGGATTACTTTTATTCTCAGAAAGGGATCAATCGAAAACACAATCCATGTTGGGTTGTTGAAGCAGCTTTCGCATTATATCCCACACCATTATCATGTTAGCTATTCGAAAGCCAAATCTACGTTTAGTGCGCTTTTGTAATTTGTGTTGAAATTTTCATCCGGTTTTCGATCGATTATCGGGTAATGCATTTTTCGAGTTTCGTCCAACACCGCCCTTAAAAATCGCTCGATGGGAAGTTGGGGCGAATTTTGGTATCTTTCCTGGTGAAATATCTTTGGAAGGAGTAAACAACAGAGATGTGGAGCGGGCAGAGCTGACACATACGGGTGACCGTGATTTTCGCGTGTAGCTGAACCCATCACCGCAATCTGCCAGCGAATCAGTTCACACGACCTGTGCACAAAGATCTACCGATCAGCTGCCAGGCGGCTGCCCCAGCTAAGATGAACAATATCCAATCGATCGGAATTCTGTAGCGCGGCATATAGGCAACGATGTAGTAAATCAACGGGTAGGTTATCAGTGGGATCAAAAACGCTGCTCGCTGTGGAATCGTGATCCTAGGAATTGATCGCCAAGCTGATTTGGCAATCCGCCCCACAACAGCTCGCAGGGATTTGAAGATTGATGTATCCCTTAGGGTTTCCATGGTCCCCTGTCCTTTTCAGAGATCCAAATACCCAATGACAACTATCACCCAATTTGCATTTTACACTTGGAGCATTTGTTGCGCAACTTCTCGTCACACACGAATGGTTTCAATTTGAACTAAGGGGGAAGCCAGATCAACTACGATTGAAACAGGTTTTTCCTGCACATAATTCCTTATTCCTTTCTACCACCATATGTAATAGGGAATCCCAAAAAGAACCACCGTGCTATAATGAATGATAGTCATCAATTTCATAATGAATTCCTTTGCAGCCACGAGCGAGGAGGCGCCATAACCCAAAGTATTGATGTGATTATGAACCAACTCAGTGTTGGTTCTTTTTGTTTAAACCGCGATCTTCGAGATGAAAAGTGGATCAACTTCTAACCACCAAATTTTACATCCCAACTATCCGTGCGGAACTCGTCTCCCGGCTGCGCCTGATTGAGCAGTTGAACGAGGGTTTAAACCGCAAACTGATCCTAATCTCGGCCCCTGCTGGATATGGTAAGACCACTCTGGTCAGCGAATGGGTGCAGCAACTGCGCTTGAATGCTTCAACAAAAAAACCTGATTGCAAAATTGCCTGGCTTTCGCTGGATGAAAGGGACAACGATTTAACGCAATTCTTAATTTACTTCGTCACGGCGCTGATCAGGGTAGAGGGAATTGATGCAACCTTCGGCAGTGAAGCGCTGGGCTTGTTTCAATCACCTCAGCCACCACCGGCCGAAGCCGTCCTGACCACCCTGATCAACGAGATTGCCGCCATCCCAGGTCAGATCGTCCTCATACTCGACGATTACCACTTGATTGAATCGGGATCAATACAAGAAGCTATCAACTTTTTTCTAGAGAATCTGCCTCCCCAAATGCATTTGGTCATTGCCACGCGAGAGGATCCCAATTTTCCTTTGAGCCTTTTGCGCGCCAGGGATCAATTGACTGAAATTCGCGCAACCAATTTGCGTTTTTCATACTCAGAAACATCAGAATTCCTCAACCAGGTGATGGATTTAGATCTCTCGATGGAGGATATCAACGCGCTGGAAAGCCGCACCGAAGGGTGGATTACCGGTTTACAGCTGGCTGCGATTTCAATGCTGGGACGCGATGATGCAACCGATTTCATAAAGTCTTTTACCGGCAGCCACCGCTTTATTCTGGATTATTTGGTTGAAGAAATCCTGGATCGGCAGCCAGCAAAGGTGAAGGATTTTTTGCTGCAGACTGCCATCCTTGACCGGCTGACCGGTTCTCTCTGCAATGCTCTCACAGGACAGGACAATGGTCAGGAAAACCTGGAGGTTCTAGATCACGCCAACTTGTTTATCGTCCCCCTAGATGAAGAAAGACGATGGTATCGCTACCACCATCTTTTTTCCGAGTTGTTACATCATCATTTGGTTCAATCCAAACCCAACCAACTTCTCATTCTGCACTCCAAAGCGAGTAAATGGTATTCATTGAACGGTCTTCCCGAGGAGGCGATTGAGTATGCTTTTCGCGCGGAGGAATTCGAGAGGGCTGCGCACCTCATAGAAGAGCAGGCCGATGTTGTCTGGGCAAGCGGTGAGCATAATAAAATGTGGCGCTGGCTTGACATTTTGCCACCTGAAGTCGTCGCCTCTAGACCAGAACTCACGATCCTGCGCGCGGCAAATTTCTTCACCAGGGGGCAGCCAGAAGCTGCAGAACAATCTCTTCATACTGCCGAGCAAGCGCTCACCGCTAGCAAGGAACTCAGAACTGAATCCACCACGGCTAAGCACCACCAATTACCAGAGATTAAGAGGCTGTCTCTGCTCGGACGGATTTCCGCTATGAGGGCTTTAATCGCTTCTTACCAGGGGGATACACAAAGCATCATCGCGCACGCCCGCCTGGCACTTGATATATTACCTATAGACGACATTTGGCGCAGCCCTGCTGCAATTACTCTAGCAGACGCACAAGGTTATATGGGTGAGATGGCAGCTGCGCACAAGGCTGATTTGGAAGCAATAGAGATTTGTAAAAAATCAGGTAACCTCTTCTTGATCATCTACTCCCATGTCAATCTCGCCATAACTTTGAGGCAGCAAGGCAGATTGGAACAGGCTCTGGAGATCTGCCAACAGCAGATGCAGCTGGCAGCAGAAAAAGGCATGGGGCAAACAGGAGTAGTTGGCTGGTTATCCTCTATCTGGGGAGAAGCGCTGGTAGAAGTTAATAACTTGGATGCGGCGCTTGCCAAGGCAAATAGAGGGGTAGACCTGACCGAACGCTCCGGGGATATCATGATGCTTGGCTGGAGCTACCCGAGCTTAATCAGGGTTCTAATCTCTCGTGGTGATTTGGCTGGTGCTCAGGAGACCATTCAAAGGATGGAGAAAATCAGCCAAGGGGAAAATACACCTCCTTGGATAATGAGCACGATGGCAGCCTGGCAAGCCCGGATTTGGCTGGCGCAGGATAAGCATGAGGCGGTAACCAAATGGTTGCTTGAGTGCGGGTTGGACATCGATGGAAAACTCACATACCTGCATGAATTGGAATACATGGTGCTGGCGCGCATCCTCATTGCTCAACGGCGGATGGACGATGCAATCAGGTTGTTATCGCGATTACTCGATGGCGCAGAAATTGGAGGGCGCACTTCAAGGGCGATCGAAATCAATATTCTGCAGGCGTTAGCTCGCCAGGCACAAGGGGATATTGACCAGGCTATGGCGGCGTTAGAGCGCGCCCTTAATGACGCTAAGACAGGTGGTTTCATACGTACTTTTATAGACGAAGGTCCACCGATGTCGTATCTGCTCAAAGAAACCCTTAATCGTGGGATTGCGCCAGAGTATGTTCGCTGGTTGTTGGGGGCATTCCCGGTTGATGAACCAGAACGTACGATCCCATCGAAACGTCAGTCAAAAGGATCCGATTTAATCGAACAGCTTAGCGAACGGGAAATTGAAGTGCTCCAACTTATCGCTGAAGGTTTGACCAATTCAGAAATAGCTGCCCGACTTTATCTCTCGCTGAATACGGTCAAAGTCCACACCCGCAATATCTATGGCAAACTCGGAGCCAATAACAGAACACAAGCGGTTGTTAAGGGGAGAAAGCTGGGAATATTGAAACCCAACTAATCACCCGTGTCGAGAAAGTCGCTCTGGCGACATAATTCAAAGATCCTTACGGAACAATATTGCTTGGCTCGTTTTTTTCCTTTCCAACCCCATAATTAACCCTTCGAGATAACACTTTCGGGGTATGACACTAATACTATCATAAGGCTATATTATTGATAAGCCAAAGGTCCACATTTTTAGGCTTTGTTAAAGAAAAGATATCCAGACAAACTCAACGAGATCGATATAACCAATTTCAATAAAGCCAAAGAGGAGAATGAGGTGAAGAACAAGACAAATATTCTGGGAGCCACGCTGGTCGTGCTGCTCATTGCGGTTGCAGTGATCGCTGTCATAGTTTTTGGAGGAGAAACACCAGCGGAATATACGCTTCCCATCACCGATTCTGAGGGCCATGAAATTCCTGGCAGCATTGCCGTAATAGAAACGGTCAAACTAGGTGGTGTCGTGCAAACGATCACCATTCGCGGGGCTGACACCTCCAAGTCTGTTTTACTCTTTCTGCATGGTGGACCGGGTATGCCCTCCTCGCCATGGGCCACCTGGAATGAATTCCACGCCGATCTGGAAAAGAATTTCGTGCTGGTGCACTGGGACCAGCGTGGAGCGGGTAAATCTTTTTCCGGGGCTTTGACACCAGATGACATGCATATTGAAAACTTTGTCGGTGATACCCTCGAGCTGACCGACATCCTGCGCGAGAGGTTTAACCAGGATAAGATCTTTCTTTGGGGGCATTCCTGGGGTAGCAGTCTCGGGTTTGAGACGCTCATGGTTAATGCCGAACCCTACTATGCCTTTTTTGCCAGCGGAGTGAGACCTGATTGGAATTCAACAAATGAACTAGGTTACGAGAAGGTCCTTGAGATGGCCCATCAGGCGAATGATGCAGAGGCCATTGAGTCCCTTGAGTCGATTCAACCCTTTGACCCAACGAATCCAGAACATCTACAAGTAAAAAATCAATTCCTGTCTCCATATCTGATTGGCGACTTTCACACTGAAGGGCTTGAGCAGGCATGGTTGGACTACGTGATCCGGGGTAACAGCCCTGAATATCCTCCTTCTTATATCCAGCCAACCTTAGTAGGCTTTGATTTTTCCCGGCAAACGATTGGTTTAGAGGCCATAAACTCAGGCTTTGATCTTGCCAGGGACTTCCCTGTTTCTCCGATCCCAATTCATTTTATTCAGGGCCGCTATGACTATGCTACTCCCGGTGAACCGACAGAAGAATACTACAACACTTTGCAAGCCCCTGATAAAAGCTTTACCTGGCTCGAAAATTCGGCTCATGAGGTCTATTACGATGAGCCGGACGAATTCAATCGTAAACTGATCGAAATTGCGCATGAGATCCTGGCGGAGGTCGGACAATAGTTGAAGCATGCATTCTAAAGCAAACCACGACACCTAGTTCAAGCGACGTTTATTAGGAGTATGGCGCGTATACCGTCTTGCGTGTAGGCCAATTATGAAAGCAGCAATTAATGTCTCTGATAAAAAAGGCTTGTCTGAAAACAACCATAGATGATAAGGAGTGAAGAAATTGACTGACATTGCAC
Organism: Anaerolineales bacterium; assembly: GCA_041558875.1. Taxonomy (GTDB): domain Bacteria; phylum Chloroflexota; class Anaerolineae; order Anaerolineales; family UBA4823; genus PFL25. Next base: position 31,682 of record JBFFEL010000024.1, on the reverse strand, counting down.
CCTCAAAAACCTCAGAAGCAAGCGATCAGTACAGCCTAGTAAAGATAATCGGCATCTGGGCAGCAGCCAGCCTGCCGATGGCCATCTTGAGTTGGATCATCTTTCCGCTATTAGCGCCCGATTTTGAATCAGACCCACTCGGTTCGAGCGTCACGAGAGTTATTTTACTCACCCTAGGTTTGATCTGGTTGTTCCTCCTCTCCATGATCATCGTCCGCCAAGAGGAAGGCGATCTGAGATGGGCGACCATCAAACGGAGGCTTCGACTCAACACGCCACGGGATCCAAAAACCCGAGAACCGCGGAATAGGCTCTGGTTGTGGCTCGTACCGGCTCTCATCGGGATCGCTTTGTTAGATGTTTTGCTTGCATCTACTATAGATAATCTCTGGGTATCGATTTTTCCTTTTTTGGCTGAACCTCCAGGTTATAACTTTGATGCGATCTTTGAATCAACTGAAATAATGGAACAGCTGGTGGGTGCTTGGTGGTTTCTAGCTCTGTTTCTGTTATTCGCCATATTTAATACCATCCTGGGAGAAGAATTTCTGTTTCGAGGTGTGTTGCTGCCGAAGATGGATGGTGTTTTTGGCAGGTGGAGCTGGGTAACCAACGGTGTGCTTTTTGGTTTTTTTCACCTACACCAACCCTGGGGTATTTTATCTGCCATGATTGGCGGAGCATTGTTTTTTGCTCTCCCGGCTTGGCGCTTCCGCAGCACCTGGATGTCCATCATTGTCCACTCTGCACAAAGTGTACTTTTTGCGTTTATTATCCTTGGTGTTGTGTTGGGATTGGCGTAGTTGAGGCTTCCAGAGCAAGTTAATCCGAAGTTTAGTCTGAATAGACAGTCTACTTACCTAATCAAAGTACCGGTATGCCAGGACGATAGTTGGTTGTTCTGGGTTTGAGATTGGCAGATACTGTGGGGTACGGTGAGGATCAACCCGCGGTTAATGTTATGGCTGGCAAAATTGATTTGGCTTTATCGCAGAGTATCCCTCACCCGCAATTCCAGCTCGGCCTGCTGTTGATTTCGCTCAACTCTACCGAAATTTATTAATACATCGAAAGTGAAAAAACATATAAGGAGGTTGAATGGTGAATGAAAAGACAATAATTATTATTGGTGCTGGAATTGCAGGTTTATCGGCCGGCTGCTATGGGCAGATGAACGGGTACAAAACTCGTATTTTCGAGATGCATAATGAACTGGGAGGCTGCTGCACTTCTTGGAAGCGTGATGGCTATACAATTGATGGGTGTTTTCACTATTTGACAGGATCCGGTCCGGGACAAGTGTTTTATCCAATATGGGAAGAGTTGGGGGCGCTGCAAGGGCGGACTATCGTAGATCCCGAAGAATATGCCCGCATTGAAGGAAAAGATGGGAAGGCTTTCATCGTTTACGCTGACATCGATCGCCTGGAGCAGCACATGAAAGAGCTCGCCCCAGAGGACGGAAAGGTGATCGAAGAATTTGCTGATGGGATCCGCAAGATGATCCACTTTCCAATGCCCGTGGAAAAACCACAGGAGCTCTACAGCCCCATCGATGGACTCAAAATGGGGTTCAGGATGCTCCCCTTCTTAGGGTTTTTTCGAAAATTCGGAAATGTGACCATCCAGGACTACGCCCAACGCTTCAAGAACCCATTTCTTCGCCAGGCTTTTCTTCACATCGTAAATCTCCAAAATCGTCCTGATTTCCCTTTGCTAGGGCAATTGCAAGTGCTGGCCTGGATGCATCAAAAATCGGCCGGCTATCCAATCGGGGGCTCCCTGGAGTTTGCCCGAGCTTTAGGGCGACGTTATCGCGAACTGGATGGAGAGATGCACTTCGATACAAGGGTGGCGAAAATCCTGGTTGAAAATAATCGCGCAGCAGGTGTGCGTTTAGATGATGGTAGTGAACACTGGGGTGATAACGTTATCTGGGCTGCTGATGGACACGAGGCGATTTTTGGCATGCTGGATGGGAAGTACATCAATAAACAAGTCAAGAACTACTATAGGAATCTCCCCATCACGCCTCCCATTGTACACATTGGTTTAGGCGTGGCGCGCTCATTCGATGGCTTACCACACAGTGCTACCGGAACGGACTTTCCGCTCGATGAGCCGATCACCGTTGGTGAGAAGAAGCATGAGCGCTTGTGCGTTCGAATTTACAATTTCGATCCCACACTGGCACCAGCGGGCAAGACCATGTTGAAAGTCTACTTTGCCACTGATTATGCTTATTGGAAAAAGGTAAAGCAAGATCCTGAGCGCTACGAAATGGAGAAGGTACAGATCGCCGACCAGGTAGTTGCCGCGCTCGACAGGCGTTATCCAGGGTTAGCGGCCCAGGTGGAGATGCTTGATGTGGCCACGCCGACGACTTTTGAGCATTACACCGGCAACTGGCAGGGTAGCTTCATGGGATGGCAAACTTCAACCAAGACCTTGATCATGCGCATGAGCAAGACCCTGCCGGGCCTCAAGAATTTCTATCTGGCGGGAAAATGGGTGGAGCCAGGCGGGGGCGTACCAACGGCGGCTATGTCAGGCCGTAATGTAACCCAGATTATTTGCCAGCAGGACAACAGGCCATTTATAACTACGTTTCCAGCTTCCAGCCAAAAATTAACCTCCACAAATAACACCTTCGGGGTATGACACTAATACCGACTATCGTGTATTCTGAAAGCGTAAACATTATTTATTACACCAGAAGTTAGGCTGAGTATATATTAATTACAAATCATTATATTATTTTCCGGTGTAGTTCTTCCGGCAGTCTGGTAAATCGTTGTTGGCCTCAAACTCTTTAAGCTGGGTTAATATAAAATTCTCGAAAATCAAAAATTATGGAAAGTGCAATGAAAGCAATGATCTATCAGTTTTATGGTTCACCCGACAATCTTGGATTGGCAGAAATTAATATTCCGTCAATCATGGCCGATGAGGTGTTAGTGAGAGCTCGTGCAGCTTCAGTCAATTGGATTGATTGGCATTTCTTAACAGGCACACCTTTCCTGGCGCGAATCATGGCGGGATTGCTCAAACCCAAAAATAAAGTATTAGGCATTGACCTAGCGGGGAGAGTCGAAGCAATTGGAGAAAATGTCACGCAATTTCAACTTGGGGATGAGGTTTTCGGCTCAACCAGCCACGGGTGTTTCGCCGAGTATGTGTGTGTTAATGAATCTGAATTAGTTAAAAGACCAGCTAATCTGACTTTCGAAGAAGCGGCAGCCGTTCCTGGAGCAGCGACTCCTGCCTTGCAAGCTTTACGTGATCACGGCCAGGTTCAGCCAGACGATAAAGTTTTGATCAATGGTGCGTCTGGTGGTGTAGGTTCATTTGCGGTGCAGATTGCCAAGTCAATGGGTGCACAAGTGACTGGCGTATGCAGCACCACTAATCTGGACATGGTACGGTCGATTGGCGCAGATCAAGTTATCGATTACACCCAAAATGACTTCGCTCAATCTGACAATCGCTATGACCTGATTTTTGATGTTGTAGCCAATCGGTCGTTCTCAAATTGTAAAGGTGTATTAACATCCCAGGGAATATTTATCACAAGCGAGTTTTCACCAATTCTATTGCTAAGAGAGAAATGGATTTCATTGATTGGGACCAAGAAAATGGTAGCGCTACCTCCAAATCCACCAAATCGGATGGACCTGGTTTATTTGAATCAGCTTCTTGAAGTTGGAAAAATTCAACCGGTTATCGATCGCTGTTATTCGTTGAGTGAGGTTCCTGAAGCTCTCACCTATTTTGCAAAAGGTCATACCAAGGGTAAAGTTATCATCACTATATGAAAAGAACGGATAAGTGCAGAGTGAAATTCCCAAATAATTATTCCGGGATATGACACGAATACTATCCAGCTGCTATAGTATGAGTGTAAGCTTCCATCAATCTTGGATAATCGAAGAGGAGAATAAAATGAATTCGACCGAAGGAAGTCCCCCTAGGACATACAGAAATACCGCAAGAATCGTGGGTGTTTTCTTTATCATTGCCACGGTAGCCTCTATTGCAACCTTCTTGTTCATCGGCTTTTTGAGCGAACCGGATTATCTCAACAATGTCTCAGCAAATGAAAACCAGGTCATAGGAGGTATGTTCCTCGAGTTAATTTGGGCGCTTGCAGTCCTCGGCATTCCAGTCTTGCTATACCCGATTTTGAGAAAACAAAATGAAGCCTTAGCCCTTGGGTTCTATAGTCTCAGGTTTATTGAAGCCCTGCTTACTATTCTTTACAGTATCAGTCTGCTAACACTTCTAACATTAGGTCAGGAATATACACAAGCCGGAGCTCCAGATATCTCCTACTACCAAACCGCAGGCGCTTTATTACTCGCCGTACGTGATTGGGCTTTTATTATTGGGCCAGGACTTGCCTTTGCCCTATCTGCGCTGATCTTAAATTTCCAATTGTTTCAATCAAGAATCATCCCTCGCTGGTTATCCGGATGGGGTTTCCTTGGAGCCGCGTTAATGTTTATACCCTTTCTGATCCAGTTTTTCGGCATTGAATCATTGGATTTATTATTCCTTCCCATAGCCGTGCAAGAAATGGTTTTTGCGTTGTGGCTGATCATCAAGGGCTTTGATCAATCTGCAATCGCCTCTCTATCTGCCCGAGGGGATTAAGCAACATAGGATATAACAGGAGATCCAAATGAAAGCAATTGTATATGAAAAATACGGACCCCCAGAAGTCCTTCAGCTCAGAGAGGTAGAAAAACCAACTCCTAAGGAGGATGAGGTCCTGGTAAAAGTCCATGCGGCATCAGTAAATTATGTTGATTGGCAGGTCTTGACAGGTGAATCACTCTTGCTCCGATTATTGAACGGTCTTCTAAAACCAAAACACAAGATCCTTGGGGACGATGTGGCGGGGCGGATAGAAGCGGTTGGAACAAATATAAAACAGTTTCAGCCAGGTGATGAGGTATTCGGAATAAGTGATTCTGACGGTTTTGCAGAGTACAGCTGTGTAAATAGTGAATATTTAGGACTTAAGCCAGCCAATATATCATTTGAGGAAGCCGCGGCCGTACCTTATACGGCGAGCACAGCCCTGTTGGGTCTTCGCGCAAATGGACAGATTCAACCGGGACAAAAGGTATTGATTAATGGTGCCTCTGGAGGTGTAGGTACGTTTGCGGTGCAGATTGCAAAATCATTCGGGGCTGAGGTTACAGGTGTCTGCAGCACGAATAAGGTCGATCTGGTACGTTCGATTGGTGCTGACCATGTCGTCGATTACACTCAAGAAGATTTCACCAAGGGTGAACAACGTTATGACCTGATTTTTGATGTTGCCGCGTATCGTTCAATTTTTGATTACCGGCGCGCATTATCTCCCGAAGGGATTTATATTTGTGCCGGTGGTTCGATGTCTGGATTTTTCCAGGCCATGCTCTTGGGGCCCTTGATTTCAATGTCAGGTAGCAAGAAACTGGGATCCTTGGGATGGGTGAAACCCGGCCAAGAGGATTTTGCAGTTCTGAGTGAGCTTCTTGAAAAAGGCAAGATTGTAGCGGTAATCGATAAGCGTTTCCCGCTGAGAGAAGTCCCTGAAGCTCTCCGGTATTATGGAGCTGGACACGCCCGGGGAAAAATTGTCATTAACGTAATACCTGAGAACAACGTCTGACAAATCAGGTTGCAATAAGAGGGTATCAGTCACAAAGTGGCGTAACCACAACTATTGATATAAACTGGTATAGCCGAAATCTAACTCAAATTAATTACATTTTTTAAGGAGGCGATTGGATTATGGTGGACACGAGGATAATACTTTCTGGGTTATGGGTGGCTACAATGTTGACCTATCTTCTGGGGGATGTGCTGCGGGTATTTGCTGGAGATTTTGAAGCAGGAAAATTTCCCGGAGGGGTTGAAGCTACTCAGGGAATGTGGTTGTTTATTGCTGCCATCATGTTGGTTCCGATCCTTATGCTTGTGTTGTCCCTGACATTACCGTATCCCGCCATCCGCTGGGTAAACATCGTTGTGGCCATAATTGTTGTGATATTTAATATCGTCGGATTGCCATACAAAGGCGCTTATGACAATTTTCTGATTGGGGTCAGCTTTGTGTTTAATGCCCTGGTTATCTGGTATGCCTGGAAATGGGTGGTCTAGGAAGGAGAGAGTAGGAGGCATTGAAGATCAATCTAAGGGGTAGCAATCAAGCTGATGTAAGGGAAACTCTGGGAGAATAATTTGTTACTGACGAACATATAAGAAAAGGAGAAAAATCATGAAGGCAGTTGTCTATAAAGAGTTCGGACCACCAGAGGTCCTGCAGCTACAAGAAGTAGAAAAACCAACGCCCAAAGTAGATGAAGTACTGATAAAGGTATATGCCACATCAGTAACAACTGGGGATACCAATGCACGCGGTTTTACCCATGTCCCTCCAGGATTTGGGCCCTTTCCACGATTGATGTTCGGTATTACAGGACCCAAAATTCAGATCATAGGGGCAGATTTAGCCGGAGAAATTGAAGCAGTAGGTAATAATGTAAGTACGTTCAAAGAAGGTGACCAGGTTTACGGTATCGACGGCAACAATCTTCGTGCTTATGCCGAGTATGTTTGCCGCCCAGCAGAGGGTGCACTGGCATTGAAACCAGACAATATGTCTTTTGAGGAAGCCGCTGCCGTTCCATTTGGGGGTTGTACTGCAATGTACTTCCTCAGAGAGAAGGGAAATATCCAAAGTGGGCAAAAAGTCTTGATCAATGGCGCTTCAGGTGGTGTCGGTACTTTTGCGGTTCAGCTGGCCAAGTACTTTGGAGCAGAAGTGACCGGGGTATGTAGCACCAAAAATGTTGAACTGGTGGAATCGCTGGGAGCGGACAAGGTTATTGATTACACCAAGGAGGATTTTACAAATAATGGTCAGACCTATGACCTCATTTTTGACATGGTCGGAGGCAAGATATCGTTTTCAAAAGTAAGCAACTCGCTCAAGGAAAACGGGTACTTTCTGGCAGTCGCCGGTGGAGCGAGGGAGGCGATTCAAATGATCTGGACGTCGGTGATTGGCGATAAGAAAGTAATCTTTGGGGGTGGGATGGCAAGCGAGCGAAAGGATTATTTAGATTTCCTCAGAGAGCTAATTGAAGAAGGAAATTTAAAGGCTGTGGTTGATCGAATTTACTCCTTAGAAGAGATTGTCGACGCCCACCGATATGTCGATGAAGGGGGTAAGAGGGGTAATGTAGCGATAACTGTTGCCCATGGGGATTAATTTTTAGCTGCATACTCGCTCATATCGTAGTCTAATCGGAGTTTATATATGAAAGCAGTTATTACGACAAAATATGGACCACCTGAAGTCCTGCAGCTCACAGAGGTAGAAAAACCAACGCCCAAGGATAATGAAGTCCTGATCAAAATATATGCGACCTCTGTGCACAGGGGGGACACGAGATTGCGCAGTTTTGATATTCCCGGTTCTGGCTGGCAACTGCTTCTGGCGCGAATAATGTTGGGGATAAGAAGACCAAAGTGGGCAATCCTGGGCATGGAGTTGGCTGGGGAGATTGAAGACATAGGCAGGAATGTGTCGCTCTTCAAGAAAGGCGACCAGGTTTTTGCCTCAACAATGTGGTCCGATTTTGGTGCCTATGCTGAATATAAATGTATGGCTGAAGATGGCGTGTTGGCTTTAAAACCGGCCAATATGACTTTTGAGGAAGCCGCTGTTATTCCCTCTGGGGGAATCACGACGTTGGGTATCATTAAAATGGCAAACTTTCAGAATGGACAGAAAGTTTTGATTTATGGCGCCTCAGGCAGCGTCGGTACTTTCGCAGTCCAGCTTGCCAAGAACTATGGAGCGGAAGTGACCGGGGTTTGCAGCACCAGGAATTTAGAAATGGTGAAGACTCTCGGCGCCGATAAGGTCATTGATTACACCAAGCAGGATTTCACCGACAGCGGTGAAATTTATGATGTGATCTTCGACGCGGTCGATCTTTATAAGGGTGATTACACAAAATCCCTTAAACAGACCGGCATCTATCTTAACGTTGATAAATCTTCGGACGAGATTAAGCAGGAAGATGTCACCAACTTGCTCAGAGAACTCAAAAAGCTGATTGAGGCGGGCAAGCTCAAAGCAGTTATTGATAAAACTTATCCGTTAGAACAGATAGTCGAGGCTCACCGGTATGTCGATCAAAAGCACAAAAAAGGAAATGTTTCCATAAATGTGGTAGATGACAATACTTGATGAAGAACTGCATTCCGCCTGAAGAAGTGGGGACAGGATCAGTTGCAAAATTGCAATACCTCTCAGTTTCATCACCACAGGTTAGCTTGTTCTTTAGGCTTCCTCAATAGCCAATAGATGAGAACACAATGAACATAGAAATTAATACCATCCGGCTTTTAGGCGCTGCGCAGTTACTTGTTTTTACAGCCAGCTTGCTCAGTGAGCGCCTGCTCGCATCGGTGGTTGGTTCCGGAAACATATCCGATATCCTGGTGAACATATCAAAAAACCTTACCCGTATGCGAATCAGTAACCTGGTCGCCCTGGTTAACAGCCTTGCGATCGTCCTCCTGGGAGTTCTGTTCTACATCGTCTTTAAGGATCAATATAAGATCATCGCCCTTGTAGCCCTGGGATGTTTCCTGGCAGAAGCAATAACTTTAGCTGTAAGCAAGATCGGAACTTACAGTTTGATACCGTTAAGCCAGGAATTCATTGAAGCGGGAGCTCCAGAATCCTCCTATTATCAAACCTTGGGTGATATTTTGTATTATGGCGTTGATCGGAGGGGTTATGATGTTCACATGTTGTTCTTCTGCATGGGGGCAATCTTGTGGTATTACCTGTTGTATGTATCTAACGCTATTCCTCGGGCATTGTCTATTTGGGGTCTTGTAGCGATCTGCCTGCTAACAATTCCAGTCCTGTTGGAACTCTATGATCGGGATTTTCTTCCCACTGCTGGAATACTGGCCCTTCCATATCTCCCATTCGAATTAGTTCTTGGATTTTGGTTGGTAATTAAAGGATTCAATTAACAGGATTCGCTTTTGAGTTTGTTATTATAGATTTATATGAGCACACCGGAACTCAGGATTGATCCCCTTATGAAAGCGGTAGTGTGGACAGAATACGGACCTCCTGAGGTTCTTAAACTCAAAGAGATTGAGAAGCCGACTCCCCAGGACAATGAAGTATTAATCCGGATTTATGCGACCACTGTAACCGCTGGAGACTGTGAACAGCGAAGCATGAAAATGCCAATCTGGTACCGCCTCCCAATGCAAGCATATGCAGGTCTTGCAAGACCAGTGAGAATAACGGTATTAGGGATGGATTTTTCCGGGGAAATTGAAGCCGTGGGTAAAGATATTAAAATGTTCGCAGTTGGTGACAGGGTATTTGGATCTAGCGGTATTAAATTCAGTGCTAATGCAGAATACATCTGTCTGCCTGAAGAACCTGCAGAAGGTGCACTTGGGATAAAGCCAGCCAATATATCCTATGAGGAAGCCGCTGCCGTTCCAGTTGGGGGCCTCGAAGCATTGTCTTTTCTCAGGCAAGGAAATCTCCAGCATGGAGAAAAGATAATGATTAACGGAGCGGGTGGAACGATAGGTCCTTTTGCGGTCCAGCTGGCCAAGTACTTTGGGGCTGAAGTCACCGCCGTGGAGAGCACTGAGAAACTGGACATGCTGCGCTCGATTGGTGCAGACCACCTGGTCGATTACACTCAAGAGGATTTCACCGAAAGCGGTGAGACCTATGATTTCATTCTTGATGTGATAGGCAAGAGCCCGTTTTCTGGCAGTATCGATTCGCTGACTCCAAATGGCCGCTATCTGATCGCCAATCCCAGGCTTTCACAAATGGTTCGCAAACAATGGTTCAGATTGATTGGCAGCCTGCCTGGTCAGCAGGACAACAAGAAAGTGATATTCGGTGCAGCCAAACCGAACAACGAAAATTTGAATACCCTCAAGGAGCTGATTGAGGCGGGAAAGATTAAACCGGTAATTGATAGAACCTACCCATTGGAACAGACTGCCGCGGCTCACAGATATGTCGAAACAGGGCGAAAAAAGGGACAGGTGGTCATAAAGATGAATCATGATACCAATTCCAAACAATAAAGGAGGGCACGAAAATGGATGAGTCAAGAAACGATGTAGAACAACAGATAGCTGACGAAATCGAAAAACAGATCGCTGAACATGTAGAAAAACAGGTTGAAGAAGGGGTAAGCTCGGGAGTTGCCATCCTGGTATCCGTCGTCGTGACCTTTGTCATCGCGGTGGTCTTGTTCAAGTTCGTTTGGGCATGGGTTGTTCCCGACCTATTCCCCGGAGCAGTCGCCGAGGGCTTGATTGCCGCAAACCTGACCTGGCTGGCCTCGTTGAAATTAGCCGTGCTCGTGGCCGTGCTGAGCGGCTTTTATCCTGCCCTCAGCGGAGCCTTCAAACGCCAGTAGTGATCTAAGTATGTCCCTAGTCGGCAGATTGGGTAATTTCCACTGAGAAGTTTACCCTACCGTTGGGATTCACTGCTTATGTTGCTACAAGTTTTCTGAACTCATAATTGTAATGATGTTCAAATCAGACATTGTTAGCCTCAGTAACATTTTAGATGAACTAACGCGGTGTACTTGTATGAGGAGGAAATAGCTTGTATACTGATTGGAAAGAAATTACCCAAAGTTCAGGATAATACCAAATATGAAGGAGATAATCTGTTCTCAATGATTGTCATCGCGGAGAATTTCGGGGATGGCATTGTTTTTTTAAGATTGTCTGCAACCTCATTTGAAGATAGGTGCAGTATTAATCCGCCACACTAGAACTAAGATTTGATTTTCCCTTGAAAGAATTTATTTCGATTGGCTAAAAGGTCAAATCTGAATACATTTGCTATCAATGATTAAAAGCAAGGGAGACGGAAAGTGACTGAATCAAAGCAACCTGGGAGCAAGCTGATGAAAGCAGTTATCACGACAAAATACGGACCACCTGAGGTTCTTGAAATTAGGGAAGTAGAAAAACCTGTTCCCAAGGACAATGAAGTACTGATCAAAATCTACGCTACAACAGTAACAGCAGGCGATGTTGAAATGCGAAGCCTGGAACTGCCTTTCTTGTACCAACTCGTGTTGCGCCTGGGGTTTGGTTTCACAAAACCGCGTAATAAAATCCCAGGAACGGAGCTGGCAGGGGAAATTGAAGCTGTAGGCAAAGATGTAAAACGTTTTAAAGAAGGTGACCAGGTGTTCGGCGCAGCAGGTATGAATTTTGGTACGAATGCCGAGTACATAAGTCTCCCTGAAGAACCTGGTGAGATGGAAGGTGGGGTGGCGATAATGCCGGAAAATATGACCTTTGAGGAAGCCGCCACTGTTCCCTTTGGGGGACGGGATTCATTGCATTTCCTCAGACTAGGAAACATCCAGGAAGGACAAAAGATTCTGATTAACGGCGCAGGTGGAAGCATTGGCACCTTTGCAATTCAGCTTGCAAAGTTATCTGGAGCCGAAGTGACTGCTGTAGACAGCGCCCCGAAACTTGACATGCTGCGCTCGCTTGGTGCCGATCACGTTGTGGATTACACAAAAGAAGATTTCACCGAAAGCGGTGAGGTCTATGATGTTATTTTTGACGTGATCGGCAAGGCTTCTTTCTCGCGCAGCGAAAAATCGATCAAACAAAACGGAACCTATCTTTTAGCAAACCCGGTGGCCCAGATGATTCCGGCACTCTGGACGAGAATGACAAGCAGTTATAACGTAATCATGCAGACGGCAAGCGGAACAATACCAGATTTAATTTACCTCAGGGAGCTTATTGAGGATGGAAAGCTCAAAACGATCATAGACAGAACTTTTCCGCTGGATCAAATTATCGAGGCGCACAGGTATGTCGGCAAAGGGGGTAAACTGGGTAATGTAGTTATCACCATTGAGCATAATAACAATGCCTGATGAAAAACGTTACTCAGCCAACAGGCCACCAAACCTTCAAGACAAACTCATGAAAGCGATCGTTTGGACAGCATACGGACCGCCGGATGTCCTCCAGCTCCAGGAGGTAAAAAAACCGATCCCGAAGGACAACGAGGTCCTGATCAAGATCTATGCAACGACAGCCTTCGCAGGTGACAGCGAACTTCGCAATCTAAAAACTCCGCTCCTATACCGCTTGCCCATGAGAGTATACATTGGCATCAGAAAACCTCGACGGATAACCATACTGGGACAGGAGCTGGCTGGGGAAATTGAATCAGTAGGCAAAGATGTAAAACGTTTTAAAGTCGGTGACCAGGTTTTTGGATCTACTGGATTTTGGATGGGCGCCTATGCTGAATACAAATGCATGCCCGAATATGGGGAGAACGGCGTTTTGGTAACAAAACCAGCCAACATATCCTTCGAGGAAGCCGCCTCTGTTCCAGTTGGGGGACTGGAAGCATTATTTTTTATTAGAAGAGGAAATATTAAAAACGGAGAAAAGGTTCTAATTAACGGTGCTGGTGGGAGTATCGGCACTTATGCGGTACAGCTGGCCAAATATTATGGTGGAGAAGTGACCGGCGTAGACAGATCGGGGAAATTGGACATGCTGCGCTCGATTGGTGCGGACCACGTTATTGATTACACTAAAGAGGACTTCACCAAGCGAGGTGAGACCTATGATGTCATCTTTGATGTTGTTGGAAAGAGTTCTTTTTCGGGGAGTATAAAATCGCTGAATCAAAATGGGCGCTATCTGCTTGGTAATGCCGGGCTATTAAAGACTATTCGCGGGAGATGGACATCAGGGAGAAGCAGTAAAGAAGTGATTACCGGAACCGCGTCGAATAGGACAGAAGATTTAATGTTTCTCAAAGAGCTTATTGAGGCGGGGAAAATAAAATCTGTCATTGACAGATTTTATCCATTGGAGCAGATGGCTGATGCGCACCGCTATGTTGAATCGGGACAAAAAAAGGGAAATGTAGCCATAACCGTAGACCATAAAGCAAACGAGGAGGCTTGAACTATGGTAAATACAAGGATAGTCCTTTCAGGGTTATGGGTAGCGCTGATGTTGACTTATCTCTTGGGGGATGTGCTGCGCATTTTTAGTGGTGACTTTAAATCTGGGGAGATTATGGGCATGAAGGCAAGTCAGGCAATATGGCTTGCAGCAGCATTACTTATGTTGATCCCAATCGTCATGCTTGTCTTTTCCCTGACTTTACCTTACCCTGCGATTCGCTGGGTGACCATCATCGCCGCTATCTTCCTGTTTATCTTCAACCTGATTGGGCTACCTACCTACCCTTCAGCCTATGACAAGTTTTTGATCTTTGTAAGCCTTGTTTTTAACGGGATTACAGTTTGGTATGCCTGGAAGTGGATCGTTCCCTAGTCAAGAATGATTTGGGAAGTGATTCTATAAATTGAGGTAGATGATGAAAGCCATCGTGTACACACAATACGGATCTCCGGATGTCCTGCAGCTCCAGGAGGTGGAAAAACCTATTCCTAAGGAGGATCAAGTACTGGTAAAAGTTCATGCAGCCTCCCTAAATGCAGGGGACTTGGAAAACCTGAGAGGTGAGTGGCCTGCTCGCTTCAGTGGACCATTTAGACCGATGTATAAAATACCCGGTACCGATGTCGCGGGGACGGTTGAAGCGGTTGGAGAGAACGTAAAGCAGTTTCAGCCAGGTGATGAAGTATGGGGAGATCTGTCTTTTCCATACGGTTTTGGCTCTTTTGCAGAGTACGTCAGTGTTTCGGAAAAGGCATTGGCGCTGAAACCAGCCAACATGACATTTGAACAAGCCACGACCTACCCACATTCGGCAGTTGTCACCTTGCAAGCTCTTACTAGACCTCCATTGGGATCAGGATCTGATTTTAAGATTTCTCTCGAACCTGGCAATAAGGTTTTGATCAATGGCGCGGGGGGTGGAATGGGAACCTTTGGAGTGCAGTTGGCCAAGCACTTTGGAGCTGAAGTGACTGGTGTAGATAGAGGGGATAAATTTAACTTGCTGCGCTCGCTTGGTGTAGATCATGTGATTGATTACACCCAAGAAGATTACACCAAAACCGGGCAGCATTATGACTTGATTCTAGATGTTGTTGCCCATCGGTCAGTCTTCGCTTACCAGCGAGCCTTGAATCCGGAGGGGATCTTCATCATCGTCGGAGGTTCCATAGGAACAATTATTCAGATTGTAACGCTAGGAATATTGATTTCCAGAACAGGGAGCAAGAAAATAGGCATCAACTCCTGGGAGGCGAACAAAAAAGACGATCTGGCATTATTAACAGAGCTATTTGAAAGCGGTAAAGTTGTGCCGGTTATCGATAGACGATTTCCATTGAGTGAAGCTCCTGAAGCTTTTCACTACCTCGCTGGGGGACACGCCCAAGGGAAAGTAGTAATTACTATGGAGCATGACTAGAGGAAAACCTGCTAGCCAGTCAATAATCAGCGTAGTCTTGGAGCAATATTATGAAAGCGGTCATAAGCACTAAATCTGGACCTCCCGAGGTTCTCGAACTCAGAGAGGTGGATAAACCAACCCCGAAGGATGATGAAGTCCTGGTTAAGATTCATGCTGCAACCGTAACGATAGGGGATGTGTTCCTTCGTAAGATGAAATTTCCTCTCACCATGGTCTTCAGCCTATTCGGGATGCCCAGAAAAGAGATCCCCGGGCACGAGTTTGCAGGTGAAATTGAAGCGGTTGGCAAAGACGTAAATCGATTTCGAGTGGGTGACCAGGTCTTTGGAACTACTTCTGGATTGAAAAGCGGTTCTTGTGCTGAGTATGTATGTCTGCCGGAAGAACGGGAGAAAGGCATGCTTGCCAGAAAGCCGGTCAACATGACTTATGAAGAAGCCGCTGCAGTCCCGATTGGAGGAATGACCGCTTTGCAGATTCTGAGAAGAGGAAACATCCAACCAGGACAAAATGCGCTTATCTATGGCGCCTCTGGCAGCGTTGGTACTTACGGGGTCCAGCTGGCCAAATACTACGGGGCGGATATTACCGGTGTGTGCAGCACCGCGAATCTGGATATGGTGAGGTCAATTGGCGCTGACCAGGTCATTGATTACACAAAAGAGGATTTTACCCAGAGCGGAGAGACGTATGATGTGGTTTTCGATGCGGTAAGAAAGATTTCGGAATCGGATTGTAAGCATTTGCTCAAAGAAAACGGAATTTTTCTCTCTGCTTCAGAATCCACCAGCGAGAAAACCGACGATTTGATTTTCCTGAAAAAGCTGATTGAGGATGGAAAGCTGAAAGCTGTCATCGACAGGCGCTACCCGTTGGAACAGGTTGTTGAAGCTCACCGTTATGTCGAAAAAGGGCACAAGAAGGGCAATGTCGTTCTTACCGTGGTAGATGTCAACGAATAAAAACTCTTGTCGATTTCGAACCGTATCGAAATCATCCACGTAATTCCATTTTGCCCATAATTCACCCCGCTCAATCTGCGATAAAAAAAATCGGACAATATTAAAAACGAAAAAAGCAGTCTGTCATTGCGAGCGAAGCGTGGCAATCTCACTCCGAGGCGGGAATTGCTTCACCCCACGTGTAACTAGCAATGATATATAAGTTCTAACTCTCGTCCGACCTAGGGACTCCAAAATCGACAGCTACTCGTAAGCTAGAGCCGCAACGATCTCGAGGTCTGAAGCGCGGCGAGCAGGGATTAGTGCAGCCAGGATGCCGCAGATCAGCCCGACAGCTATGGCCGTTAAAACACCCACCGCGGGGAAACTGTAGGGTATGTGCAGTCCGGCGAATTCGAGCACGCCCGTCATCACGAAACTCAGCAGTATGCCGCCCAGTACTCCGAGGGCAATCCCCATCAATGAAAGCAGCAAGCTCTCGGCCACGATCATGCGGCGAATCTGGCGCCGCTTGGCGCCTACTGCCCGCAGCATCCCGATCTCGCGGGTGCGCTCGATGACATTGATGCCGAGAGTGTTTGCCAGGCCTAACAAGGCCGGTAGAGCAATCAAAGCCAGCATAATATTCATCCCAATCGTCCCCGACTGGGCCAGATTCTCCTGGCTTTCCCGCAGCTGTTGGCGAGAGAGAATACCGAATCCGGGATATGAACGCGTCGCCGCCAGCAGGTTTTCTTCCAGCTTCTCCAGGTCGGCGCCCGGCTCGCTGTTGATCAGCAGAAACACATCGTTGCGAACGCCGTACTCACGGGTCAGCGAAATCTGGTCCATGTAGATGGTTGGCAGTTTGATATTTAGGTAATCCAGTCCGATTGCCGCGACTTCGACCTCAACCTCACCGTGATCGCCGTCCAAGGTTATGGTGTCACCGACGCCAACTCCAAACTGAGAAGCATATCGGCCGTTAACAATGATCGCATTCCCAGATTGGAGCCTCTCGTAGGCTTGTTCTCCGCCTTCCAGGAAGGAGAGTCCCGCGATCTGTTCGTATCCTGGCGGGTCAATACCGATCAAACGGATACCTGCGCCATCAGTATTGAAGACGTCTATCTGTCGGATCGAGGTTAGTTCCTCCACCCCAGGAATCCTGCGAATAGTCTCAGCCAGTTCAGGCTTGGCGCCCACCGTGTCATTGGTGACAATCAATCCACCAGCTACCATGATGTAATCCGACCTCAGGCTGTCATCCAGGAAGCGTAGTGCACCACCATAGGTTGAAGCCAGCATGCCGCCCAACCCGATCAGAATTGCCAGGGTAATCATCAGCGATGTAGCTGTGATGGCCGCACGGCGTGGTTGGCGGGCGATGTTCCCTGCTGCCAGGGTGCCTTCTTGTCCGAAGACAAGCCAAAAAGCCCGGTTGAAGAATGACGTAATCGGGGTGATCAGCAGCGGACCAAGCAGTCCCATGGCCAGCAAAAAGATCATCACACCCAGCGCCATGAGTGGGAATATACCGCTGATCAGGCCAGCCAGGCCCAGCACCAGGCTGATGCCGCCAAAGATCAGTCGGCTGCGACGGACCTCGGCTTCCTGGGAAACGGTCAGCGGGCTCATCGCCTCGAGCGGTGTGATCTGGCTGGCGGAGCGAGCAGGCATCATCGTGCTGACCAATGGGATACCCAGTCCAAATACAATGGCTACACCGTAGGTCAGGGCATCGAACCGGGGCTGCCCGAGTGGACTGCCCATTAAGCTTTCAAGTATGTTGCCAAGTCCCGCCCGGGCACCATAGGCAAACGCAAAACCGAGTAATATCCCTATCAAAGTGCCCAGCCCAGCCAGGATTAAACCCTCATATAGAATGGTCCGCATCACGACTCTTCTTTTGGCTCCGACTGCCCGCAGCATCCCAATATCACGGCGTCGTTCCACGACGCTGGTACGGAAGGTGTTATACATGATCAGTCCGGCCAACGCCAGAGTCAGCAAACCAAACATGGTAAAGATCACATTCATAAATTCCAGCAGCGCCGCCCATACATCAGCCCCACCCTCCAGCGGGCTCAGCTCGTATCCCCTACCGAACATCGCTTGCACCGCTGCATCGATGGCACGCGCATCGCTACCCTCTGTGTAGCGACCCATGATGATGTTGATCCGGTTTGGTTTGTTGAGCAGGTTCTGTGCTGCCTGGATCGGCATGAAAACCTGCTGGCTGCCAAGCAGCAGACCGGGATCATCGAGTAATCCAGCCACTTCAAATGTCAGCCATCCGCCTGCTCCAGGCAGCTCGACTGTGTCACCAACACTGATTCCTAATCCCTCGGCAAACTGCTCGGAGATTAGCACCTGCTGCCCGCGATCTCCTTGTCCCAGGTTGTGTCCTGATGTAAGCCGGCGTCCCCCGGCAGTCACCACATTAAACGTCTCATCCACAACTGTAGTATCGATCCCGTAGACCTGGATGCTGCTCACATCATTGCCATCCGGAGTCTGATAATGCTCGGGCGGTAGATTTACTGCCTGCAAGACCATCGCCGCAGTTGATTCCACGCCCTGAACCGCCCCCACATTTTGCTCGTACTCCTGGCGAAAGAAGCTGCCGTCCTGGCGGGTGACGTATAAATCAACATTGGACAGCGCTACCGATTGGGTATTAGAAATAAACAGCTCCTGCATCGCAGGCGCCAGACCGTTCAAACCAAACATAATCATCACACCGATCACGATGGACAGGATGGTCATGATGCTCCGGATCGGCCGACCTTTTAGGTAGCTTGTTGCCAGGAGTAGTTCACGCATGAGATTCCTCCACAGCTGGAACCTTTCGGTTAATTTCGTGATTGATTTGTTCGTTAGTGATGCGCCCATCCTTCATCTGCAGAATCCGGTCTGCATACGAAGAAATCCTCTCATCGTGGGTGACCAGCAGGATGCTGCGCTCCCAGCGATCGACGGTCTCACGCAGCAGTGCGGCGAAATCCGCAGCAGCCTTCGAATCCAGGTTGCCCGTAGGTTCATCCGCCAGGATGAGTGAAGGTTCGGTGACCAGGGCGCGGGCAATCGCGATCCTCTGGCGTTCGCCGCCTGAAAGCTCCTCAGGTCGGTGCGTGTTGCGGTCAGCCACTTCGAGCTTCTCCAGCCATTCGGCTGCTCGGGGCTGGGCGTCAGCGGGTTTCATGCCTCCCAATACCAGCGGAAGTGCAGTGTTATCCAGCGCGTCCAGCGTGGGGATCAAATTAAAAAATTGGAAGATAAAACCGATGCGTTGACGCCGCAGGTCGGTAAGATCATCATCGTCGAGTGCGCTTAAATCCTGCCCCTCGATCTTGACCGTGCCCTCAGTCGGTCGATCCAACCCACCAATCAGATGCAAAAGCGTTGACTTGCCGCAACCGCTGGGACCCATGACCGCAGCGAATTCTCCGGTAGTGACGTGCAAAGACACGTTATCCAGTGCGATGACCTGCGCCGCGCCGCTGCCATAAATGCGGGTCAGGTTTTCTGTTTCTACGATGTACATGGAATACCTCGGATTCTTCGATAAATGAATAACTATTTGGATATTATCCCATAAGAATGCTGGAAATGATAAATGCTCAAATGAATGAACAATCCCAATATTACGTGATTGTATTCGCTTTACACCTTTATACAATTCTCTCAATAATTGATTCGAAGAATGCCATGCTTTTGTTGGCAAAGGATGTATTGCATTTCGACCTCGATGAACTATAAAGTGGAAGGTAAACTTTCTCGCGAGCGTCTGGCAACCTACCAGATTAAGGTGTAAGGAGAACTCGTTGAGAGTTGGACGGATTGGCCTTGGATGGTGACAGATACAATAGAAAACATAGGTGATGGTTCTCCGATCACCTTCTTGACTGGGACTGTTAACCAACGGCCTTGCAGGGATTGCTGAGTCGCCTTTACTCCCTTGGTATTCCCTTGATCTCGGTCAACTGTCTTGAATTAAGATGATTTAAATATATAATCAGTTTATGACTGCTCCACTCTTGGTCACTAAACTTTTTATCCCTCCCACCCGACAAGAACTTGTCCCCCGGCCGCGCTTGATCGAGCACCTAAACCATGGTCTGCAATGCAAATTGACGCTCATCTCTACCCCGGCAGGTTTTGGCAAAACCACTTTGCTGACCCAATGGGTGGACAAATTGAGTGTTAGTGACAATGGAAAAGCCCATCCCGATTCTAGGATCGCCTGGTTTTCTATCGATGAAGGTGACAACGACCCGACCCGTTTCCTTACTTACTTGATTGCTGCCTTAAATCGAATCGAAGGCGGAAAGACAGCTGTTGGAGAAGGATCGCTGGGTATGCTCCAATCTCCTCAGCCGCCGTCGGCCGAATTGATCTTGACCCAGCTTATAAACGAAATCGCTGACTTACCAGATAAGATTATCCTTGTTCTCGATGACTACCACCTGATTGACACCCAACCCATCCAAGATGCATTGAATTTCTTGCTTGAAAATTTGCCGCCGCAGCTACACCTGGTGGTCGCCACTCGTGAGGATCCACCATTACCGCTACCTCGCTTCCGCGCCCGCGACCAAATAACCGAATTGCGTGCTGCCGATTTGCGTTTCAACCCAACCGAAGCCGCCGAATTCCTCAACCAGGTGATGGGGCTGGATCTATCTGATCAAAACATCAATGCTTTGGAATCTCGAACCGAAGGCTGGATCGCTGGCCTGCAGCTGGCTGCCATATCAATGCAGGGGCATGCAGATGCCGCAGGATTCATAAAGTCATTCACCGGCAGCCATCGCCTGGTATTGGATTATCTGATCGAAGAAGTTCTTGATCGGCAGTCTGCACGAGTCCAGTCGTTCTTGCTGCAAACTTCCATTCTTGACAGGCTGAAATCCGATTTGTGCGATGCAGTAACAGGCCGGGATGATAGCCAGCAAACACTGGAATATCTCGATCAAGCCAACTTGTTCATCGTTCCCCTGGATGACGAAAGACAGTGGTACCGCTACCACCATCTCTTTGCTGGTCTGCTGCACCAGCGTCTGGAACAGACACAGTCAGAGCAGGTGTCAATCCTGCAAAGCAGGGCCAGTGAGTGGTTCCAGATCAATGGACTCCCGGATGAGGCCATCGTGCATGCGCTGCGTGCAAGAAATTTTGGACGGGCCGCGGTATTATTGGACAGAGAGGCTGATGTTCTCTGGCAGCGCGGGGACCATGGTAAATTGCGAGCCTGGCTGGAAGTAATTCCAGTCGAATTCATCTTATCCAGACCACTCCTAGCTATCTATCGTGCTTATTATCTACATTCAGGTGGTCAGCAAGGCGAAGGTGATTATTTACTGGAAGAGGTTGAGAAACAATTAGGCATCAGGAAGGACCTTTCAGCTGAAACCTCAAATATTAATCAGGCTGTATTATCTGCGAATGAGAGAGATAAACTAATTGGCCGTTATGAGCTGATCCGCGCTTTGATTTATACCTTCACCGGAGATGTGCCAGGGATGATAAAGCATTCAAACCAGGCGCTTGAATATCTTCCCGAGGGTGATATGGCTTGGCGCAGCCTGGCCGTCTTCACCTTGGGTGACGCGTATTCCTATCAGGGCGATATGGCTGCCTCATACAATGCCCGGGCCAAAGCCCTACATGCTTGCGAAGAAGCGGGAGATGCTTATTACTCTATCGTGGCCGGCCTGAAACTTGCTTCCACTTTGAAGGAACAAGGTCAGCTTCAAGAAACTATTGATCTTTGCCAGCGACAATTACAACAGGCAGACGAATATGGTTTCTCGCAAGCTGGTTCGGTTGGCTGTATGAAGGCTTTATTGGGCGATATTCTGGCGGAAGTGAATGATTTGAAAGGAGCTGTATTTCAAGCGAAGGAAGGGGTGCGAGTATCAGAACGTAGTGGAAACCTGACGATTGTAGGCTATACCTACAATTATTTTATGAGGGTTTTGATGTCCCAAAGGGATTTCACCGGCGCTGAAGAGATAATCCAGAAGGTAATCAGTTTAAATCGAGAAACAACAACCCCTCCCTGGCTTATGAGCATGAAGGCTATTTGGCAGGCGCGCATATATTTGGAAAAAGGAGAAATAGAGGCTGCCTTCCAATGGGTGGCAAAACGTAAAATAGATTCGTCTGATATCCCAGAAAATATTGATTACTTGTTGCTTTTTGATTACATTTTGTTAGCTCGCATCCTGATCGCTCAAAAAAAACTCAAACAGGCAGCGGAATTATTGCAGCTGTTGGAGGTCAAGGCGGAATTAGGGGGCAGGACGACGAGTGTGATCGAGATTTTGATCCTCCAGGCTTTGGCTCATCATTCTGGGGGCAATGCCTCTCAAGCGATGGACCCCTTGAAACGGGCACTTGAGATCGCTGAACCATTAGGATATTTCCGCATCTTCGTCGATGAAGGCCAACCCATGCTGCGACTTCTCCATGAAGCCTACCAGCAGGACATCAAACCGGATTATGTTCAGCGGTTATTGGCAGCTTTCCCCGATATCGAAACAAAACAAATCGATTTTCCGAAAATTTTAACCACTACAACAGAATTAATTGAACCTCTTAGCGCGCGCGAACTTGAAGTCCTTCAACTTATTGCCGAAGGGCTGACAAACCCAGAAATTGCAGCCAGAATTTACCTGTCTCCGCATACCGTTAAGGTTCACACGCGCAATATTTACGGCAAACTAGATGCTCACAATCGAATAGAAGCAGTAGCCAGGGCCAGGGAGTTGGGGATAATACCATCTACCTAAATGGCTGGGAATCCAAAATAAGCACCAATGTTACATTAATTGAGATCCTCACGGGCTGCCAGATTGCAGCCCATTTTTGTTCCCCTTGCAAGAATACAATTAATCCTCTGAATAATACCTCTGGGGTATGACAATAATACTACTTGGATGTTATTCTGTAAGCGCGAGATTTCACAATAACAGAAATTGTAAAAAGGATATATGAACAATGAATACCAGAGAAAAATCAACCTCAAAGTGGTGTCAGGGATTATATCTCTTATTCATCAGCGGGATCTTGATCTTGTCAATGTTGGTAGGATGCGGTCCATCAACTGAGGAACTGGCAGCGGTTGACTACTCACCTCTGCCCGGGGATGACTGGCAGGTGTCAACGCCAGAGGAGCAAGGCTTGGAACCGATGCTGGTTGCGGAGCTCTATCACAACGCAGCTGAAATGGAGAAGATCTATGGGTTGCTGGTGGTCAAAGATGGTCATCTGGTTGCGGAGAAATACTTCAATGAAGGATCAATCGAACAAAAAGCCCGCTTGCAGTCTGTAACGAAAAGTTATACCTCAGCGTTAGTTGGGATTGCGCTGGACCAAGGCTGTATTTCAAGCGTGGATCAAAAGATGATGGATTTCTTCCCAGAGCTGGCTGACCAGATCACAGATCCAAGAAAACAGGAGATCACCATCCGGCAGATGCTGCAAATGCGTGCCGGATATCCATGGGAGGAAAGCCATCCTGCCCTTTGGGAGGGCCTTTTATCGGGGTATTATCTCCCCCTGATTGAAGGATTTCCTCTTATCGCCGACCCGGGAACCGAATTTCATTACAGCAATTTGACTTCCAACTGGCTGGGAATTATCGTAGACAGGGCGTGTGGAATGAAACTAAAAATGTACGCTGAGGAGCATATGTTCTTTCCAACCGGGATGGAAGCGGGTGAATGGGGAACAGATCGGGACGGTCATAACAATGGTTGTGGAGATTTGCACTTAACCGCAAGGGATATGGCCAGGTTCGGTCAGCTGTATCTCAATGATGGTGAATATCGAGGGACACAGGTAATCTCTCCTGATTGGGTGCACGAATCCCTTAAAACCTATTCTGAACGTGCCTGGGATAATATTAGCCGATTCAGAGATATCGGGTATGGCTATCATTGGTGGTCGGCTAGGTCAGGTGATCATAATGTCAACTTTGCATGGGGACATGGCGGACAGCTGATTGTCCTGGTGGATGAGCTCGATATGGTTGTTGTCCTTACCGCTGATCCATTCTACCTGGTACATTCTTCTGAATCATGGAAACACGAAAAGTCGCATATAAACCTGGTCGCTGATTTCATTTCATCTTTACCGAGTTCGCAATGAAGGGGATCATACTAATGAGACCGACTGGTGGATGGTGACTCCATTAGCAATCTCCAAGATTTTAAAACCATTGTCTCGTAATTAACCCTCCGAATAACACCTTTGGGGTATGACACTAATACCACCTTGCTGCTATGCTGAATGGGCTACATTTCATAAATCTCGTAATTATTCAATCAGGAGGCAAAACGATGACATCCAAAGTACAAAACATTACTAAGGGGCATCGAATTTACTGGATGGACAATCTCAGGACTTTCATCATCTTTTTGGTTGTCCTATACCATGTCGGAGGTGTCTATGAAGCCGCCAATCTTTGGGGTTGGTTTTGGATTGTTGACGACCCGGACACCATAACCTGGGTTGGCATAATTGGTCTGGTGATCGATATTTTCGTCATGCCTACTTTGTTCTTCATTTCCGGTTATTTGACTCCTGGATCCTTGAAATATAAGACAGGTTGGGAATTTACTGTAGGGAAATTCAAAAGATTGATCATCCCCTGGATTATCGCGGTTTTCACGTTGATCCCCCTCTACAAAGTGATCTTCCTATATTCTCGTGGACTACCACAAGAAAACTGGACTACCTACTTCCACATAACCAACCCGAACAGCCAGAACTGGTTATGGTTCCTGCCGGTATTGTTCGTGTTCTGTTTAGTCTACCTGCTATTGTCGAAAGTAAATATCAGGCTGCCGAACATTTCGCTCTCAGTCGCGGTTTTTGCTGTGTTGATAATCGGTTTTGTTTACAGCATGGCCATTGGTGGAATTCTTGGTTTTCGGAGCTGGACACTGACCCCATTGATCGATTTTGAAAATGAGAGATTGCTGCTTTACTTTATGGCTTTCTTGTTGGGATCACTGAGTTTTCGGAAGGATGTATTTGCTGAAAAGCCCAAGAGCAATAAGCTCTATATCTTCGTTAGTGCTGTCGCCTGGGTGCCGGTGACTGTCCATATCTTCACCCGGTTGTATCCGTTTTTATACCCGGAGGGATTTACCGTTACTTCGCTGTACAGGCTGGTCTGGTGGCTTAGTTTTTACTTTTCCCTGGTTTGTATGGTGTATTTGATGGTTGAAACTTTTTGGCGATATATCGACAAGACCGGGAAGGTCTGGAGTGAGCTGAACAAGAATTCTTATGGTGTTTACATCATCCATGTGATCGTAATAGGTGTCTTCGGTACAATGCTGTTGAACCTGAGTCTGCCTGCAGTAGTGAAATATCTGCTGCTGATCGTCTTGGCTTATGTGGGCAGCAATTTGATTGTCTCGGGATGGCGTGCGCTGGTTAATGCCTTGAAAACCAGGCGGAGCAAATCTATTCCACAAGCAACGGATCTGGGATATTAACTAATAGGGAAGATAATCCTATGACTACCATAGAAAAAATGAATTCAATGAAAAATCATCGCGTCGTCGTAACGCAACATGGTGGGCCTGAAGTGTTGCAGTTAGTAGAAGAGGAACTCCCTGAACCCGGGGCCGGCGAGGTCCGAATAAAAGTCCTGGCCGCCGGAGTCTCTGCCTATGATCTCATGTTTCGACGATCGGGAATGCTGCCAGGGACTCCAAAGGTGCCCTACACATTGGGAGAAGACATCGTTGGTGTGGTGGACGAGCTGGGAGAGGGAGTATCAAATTTAGAATTAGGACAGATGGTGGCCGGCGCGACATGGGCGATTGGCTTCGGTGGTGGATATACAGAGTATATCTGCCTGCCAATCAGCGAATTGGTGGTCGTCCCGGCAGGTATAGATCCTGCTGAAGCAGTCTGTATCGTGGTGAACTACCTTACGGCATATATGGCCATGCATCAAACTGCAAATGTGCGAAGCGGAGAGAGCATCCTCGTGCAAGGTGCGGCGGGAGGTACCGGAACTGCTTTGCTCGATCTGGGCAAGCTGGCTGGGTTGGAGATGTACGGCACAGCCTCCAAGCACAACCACGAACTCGTGTCCTCATTTGGAGCCACGCCCATAGACTACCGCACAGAGGATGTTGTCAAGCGTATTCGTAGTCTAACGGGCGATGGTGTAGACGTGGTGTTCGATCCCATCGGTGGTGCACGGCAGCTCTGGCTTTCCTATAGAGCCTTGCACAAAGATGGGCGTTTGGTATGGTTTGGTGTAGCCGCGACGAAGAAGGGTGGACTGAAGGTGATTCCGTTCACCTTGTTGACTGTGTTTTTGCTCAAGCTCATTCCAGACGGAAAACAAACACCCTTAGCACCAGATCTCTCTGAGGATAATGCCTGGTACCGCGAAACATTATCAGAACTCCTTGATCTCCTCGTCGCGAAAAAGATCAGACCAGTCGTGGCGGAGCGCATCCCATTGGTCGAGGCAGCTCGTGCTCACGAGGTGCTTGAACGCGGTGGATACGCTGGTAAAGTGGTTCTCGTTACCGGCGCCTAGTTTAGGTCAAATTTACTTTCAATCGGTAATTAATTCGCCAGGTGCAATTCTATTCAGTACCCGTTTGCGATCTACGCGATACTAATCCTTCTTGTCTCTATAAACTGTGACAAACCAAAGCACTCCAATTGCGCCGAGAAATATTCCTAAATTGGCCAACATCTGTGTCGCCATTACTGCATTTTCCATGTCATCCTCCTTCTTCTTAATTGTTTTCTGCCCCTGCTTCAAATTCCAGACCTGTGAAATCACAATCATTCGATCTTAATAATTATCACGATGATTCCTGTAAAGTCAAGAATTGCCATTATCCATGTTGATCCACTGGATTGTTTTCATGGTTACCTTACTGGACCATAATTCTTGTTGCTCACCTCAATACTGAAATGACCATAAAACAATATTTATTCTGACTTGAAATTAACCCCACCGAATAACACCTTCGGGGTATGACACTAATACCATCTTGAGGGTATGCTGAAGGTGTTGGAGGCACCAATGAACAATGAATTGAAAGATAAAATTACTCTCGATCAAATGGCAACCTACCAGATCAAGGTGCCAGGAGAACTTGATGAAAGTTGGGCGGACTGGGCTGAAATAGTGACGCTCACCGTCGAACATGCAGGTGATGGTCCTCCGATCACCACCCTGATCGGGACTTTCGACCAGGCTGGTCTGCAGGGTTTTTTGCGCCGGCTCTACTCGCTGGGCTTACCCCTGATATCAGTGATTTATGTCGAATAAGTCTTATAGGTATAAAAAATTCCTTAAATTAATGGGATACAAGAGGCTAGTAAATGAAGCAAGAAAAAATTGAAAAAAAGAAATATGAAAGGAAGGTCACTGCGTTGGAGCGCTTTTTCACTCGCTCTCCTTTCTCTGTCGTAACCATGGTCCTGCGTATTAATGGTCATGTGACTGAAGAGATGCTGAAGGATGCGGTTGTTAAAGTCCAGCAGCGGCATATACTCCTCAGAGTCCGCATCAAAGAAGATCAAGAACATACTCCTTGGTTTACCACTGAAGGGGTTCAGGATATACCCATCGAAATTTTTCCGCGAAATTCCGAGAATGACTGGATCAAAATCCATGCTGATGCATCCACGATTCCGTATGAATTCGAAACCCATCCAGCCATCCGCTTTCTCCTGGTCCAATCTCCAGAGGTGTCCGAGTTGATCATCCTCTGCCACCACATCATTTGCGATGGCATGTCTTTAGCTTACCTCGCCCGGGATTTGATGGTGCATCTTGGAGATCCAAGCCGGGAGGTTGAAGACCTTCCAGCTCCTCCTGCTATTGATCTGAATAATCTTCCTGGAGATATTTCCCAATCCGGTATAGCAAAATTCTTTATCAATCGTATGAATCGGAAATGGTCTCAAGAAAGTGTATTCTTCGACCAGGCAGATTACCAGATCCTGGCCAAAGCATATTGGGATCACTATGACCATAGAATTTTCTCTGTCGAACTTTCAGAAGCAGAAACTTCTGCTTTGGTTTCACGATGTAGACAGGAAAATGTCACCGTAAACTCGGCTTTAACCACCGCGTTTGGTGGGGCGCAAGCTTTCGTTGAAGGTGAGAAACCCTATCATTCAACTTATGTGATTGCCGCCAATCTGCGCGATCGCATACCGAATCCTGCGGGTGAGGGGATGGGGATGTATGCCTGGGGGGCTGAGCTGGATTTCAAATTCAACCAGCAGAGAAGTATCTGGGAAAACGCACGTAAGTTCCATGAAATAATCCAGCCAAAATTCACCAATAAGAATTTGTTTGGCGACATCCTCAACATGCTCTATCTTGACCCGACCATCGTGGAGGCGATGAATTTCAAGAAGCTGGGCCGGTTGGTACCCTTGGATTCCGCCAGATATGAAAAGTTGTCCGCCTTCAGTGAGCAATCTGATGTTGTGTTGAGGATTCTGCAGCGAGATAAGCAAGAATCATTAGACAGGAAATTTTTAGGTACCGCGGTCACTAATCTTGGCCGGCTGGATTTCCCTAAGACGTATGGCGCCCTGGAGTTGGAACGTTTGATCATGCAGCCGGGTGGCGGCTTCCCTTTAGTAAACGCCAACCTGGTGCTCGGTGTGGTAACCACCTCGGATAAATTGAGTCTGGTTCTCGAATATGCTGAACAGGCGATTGACACCAGCACGGTGGAACAAATAAAAGATAAAGCCATGGATTTCTTGCTTGAAAAATAAAGGAGGAGAACAAATGGATATTGCAGACCGCAAGAAAACGATCCAGTACATCATCGTCTTTTCAGTTCTGGTGAATATCGTGGCTTGGATCGGCCCGATATTGGGAGGAGATCCGAGTTCACCAGGTGTCGGATTCCTGGTTTGGGGTACAGCACCTATCTTCGTCTCACTGTTGATGCGTGCTGTAACTCGGGACTGGTCTGATCTTGGAATTCGGCCTGGGTTCAGAAAAAATTTCCTCTGGTACATTGTTAGTTTGCTGGCCTACCCCATTGCCATTGCACTAACATTATTTGTGGGGTCTTTAATATCAGTTTCCTCATTCTCCAATTTCTCGATTGGGGCATATTTGCAAGCCGCACTGCCAGCGCTGGTGGTTTTCTTCTTTTTCGCATTGTTCGAGGAAGTTGGCTGGCGTGGGTATCTGGCTCCGAAAATGTATTCACTTGGTCTCAATTCTTTCATCGCACACGCCTTGGTTGGGTTCATCTGGGCTGCTTGGCATCTGCCTTATATTAACCAGCTCTCAAGCTACACCACGGAGGGTATGGCAACCTACATCCCCAGGTTGTTTTTAGGCGCATTTGCCTTTTCGATAGTCTATGGCGAGATCCGGATGATCACAGCCACTTTCTGGCCAGCCGTACTCATGCACTGGGTCGGAAATTCGATCGCGAATCCCTTAGTCGCGGGATTCGTATTGTTCTCAACGGGGCAGGAGTATCTTGGCTCTATCGGTGTGGATGGCCTCTTAATGATCGTTTTCTTTTTCCTCCTGGGTGTTCTGATAAATCGATGGCGGTTGAGGCAGAACACAGCCTTAGATGTAGTCATTGAGCCACTCCCGTAAGAGGGGTTGGGCATTCATCGGTAAATTTGAGATATTGTTACGCGGATTTCCATTTGATCATTTTACGGAGCGGTTCCAACTAAGCAACCGCACCCATACAAATTAATGGAATTTACTCATGAAGAACCTCGATAAACGCCAAATAGCAGGCTGGATTGCAGTTGGTATTTCAACCATCATCACCTGCTTTTGGGCTTTCTGGGGCATCATTGAGAATTTCCACGAGGGTTGGTTCCACGAATCCTGGTTCTCCAATGTGGGCTTGATGTTCGCCCAATATCTCAGCCCCATGCTCCTTTTTATGGGTGTGACCCTGATTTCAATCTTCTGGCCTCGATTTGGTGCTGGTCTACATGCAGCCCTGGCCTTGTTTGCAGCCTGGTTCTTCCAGGCCTTTACCAACCCAATCATGTTTCTGCTCATCGCGCCATTGATTGGTTTAGGTGCGCTTTATTGGTACGGTCGCCCTCAACCACGCAAGATCGCTATCTACTTGGTTGTTGTACTGCCCATTCTGACCCTGATCATTGCGGGTATAAGGCCTGTCTTTCGTATCTCACAACGCGTTAATGATGGCAATCTTGGTGCCAGGCAGGTGAAGGGAAATGGGGTTGATCTTATTTGGGCTCCCGATGGACCTGGTTGGCCGCGTGCTGGATTGAACTGGTATGAAGCACAGCAGGTTTGTGAGCAGCTTGATGTGGGTGGTGTTTCCCTGGTATCTGAACCTTTGCATATCTGGCGTTTGCCGACTGTAGATGAGGCCGTGCGATCAATGGCTCAACATGGGCAGAACAGTGGCGGAGAATGGGATGCGGATCTTGCCCAGGCAACATATAAAACAACTCCCGACAAGGAGTCGCCTTTGTGGAATATCCATTCGCAGGTGATCTACTGGTGGACGGCGACTGAACTTGATGAAAAAAGAGCCTTAATGATTGTCTATGACGGCAGAGTATGGCCGCGATCAAAAAATCTCGGTCCGGACTATTATGGATTTCGATGTGTAAAAGAACCCTAATATTATTTGGAAGATCGAATTCGGCAGTTTCAAGAAGTAAGCCGCGTGTTATTTCTGTTTTTTTATTGACCTAATTTGATGGTGGATTGCTCGTGGTAGTATACAAATAAGATTCATGTTATTGAAAGGATTCATAGATGATGGTAAGTTTAGATCAGATTGATGAGATGGATTCCGAACATGCCTGGAATAAAGCTCGCAGGAACGTTATCGTCCAGCAAGTAATTTGTGCGCTCCAGGGTTGTTCAATGGATCTAATCCCTTTTGAGGATGCACGGCAGCTCTTGCACCTGAACCAGAGAATTTGCCGGGGATTGCAGGAAGTAGAGTTAGAAAAGATCCGGGGAAGTGTCGGACGCTATCATGATTTCACCTCGGCTTTCCTGCCGCGTAGTGACAGTTTGCGTACGCGATGGCAAAGAGTGCGCTCAGCAAGTGTCAATAAAGGAATGCCGCCTATCGATTTGTATAAAGTGGGCGAGGCATATTTTGTTATCGATGGCAACCATCGCGTTTCAATTGCCAGATCAGAGGGGGATAAGACTATCGAAGCTTATGTGTGTGAGTACATCACCCCCATCGAATTGAGTGGAGAGGCTGATCTGGATGAGGTGTTACGAAAAGCTGAGTACGCGGAGTTCCTGAGCAAGACCCAACTTCAACCAGAGTATGAGATCGTTTTCACGGTACCGGGAAGATACATGGAAATTGAATGTCAAATCCACTCCATTCAGCAAAATCTAGAACATGAGCGAGGTGAGCCCATTTCTTTCCCAGAAGCTGCAGAATCGTGGTACCGCGAGATCTATTCCCCAACCGTTCGGGAAATTCAAGAGACTGGGGTGATGGAGCGATTCCCAAATCGGACTGAGGCTGATTTATTTATTTGGATGTGGCGGAAAGAAAACGATCTGCAGGTCGAATACACTGAGATGTTCGAATCTTAGTAACAACTTGCACCCATTGCAATGGTTCACAGCCGCTGCTTGTATTAGCTATTAATTTGATAAGAATTTCCAATTATTTAATCAATTTTATCGAGATATTATCTTTTTCATCTTGGAGCGACTGATTGTTATACTATAAGGGTAGTAGGCGCATAAATCCTAATCAATAAATTCTAAATGAAAATGAAGCTCCCTTTTGGGAGCTTCATTTCTTATTGTCCTGATTTATGTGTTGGAACAATCTGTTTGTTTAGCTATAAATGGTTGCTCTCCAATCCGATCCTATTTGAAGACTATTGGCAGGAAGAAGGTAAATGTCGTCTTCAGACCCGTGATCGATTTCACTTCAAGCGGCCAACCATTAGCGCCGCCAATGGCGAAGACATCCACAATGTCTCCATCTGCTAGGGTGAAGGAAGGCAGATCGAGCGCCACAGTCCCACAATTTGTGCCAGCCAGGGCGATCAGGAGGTCATAATCGCCAGCCGGCAGCTCGAGATAGGGATCGGTGACAGCTTTGTAAGCGAAGTCAGGGATCACCACAGTGCCGTCGTCTGTGCAGATATCCACCTCGGTGCCGCTACTGGCAAAAGGTGCCAGGTGGGCGACTCGCAGCTTGGCTGCGGCTGCGGCAGGGGTGGTGTCATCAACCAGCGGGAAG
>JBFFEL010000023.1:0-42958 GCA_041558875.1 Anaerolineales bacterium | reverse complement strand
TCCCCAAAAAAGATTTTGTTTTATTGTTCGCAATGTTCTCCTGGACAAAGCAATCGCCCGGGGAACTCCGCTGAGGTCGCCGCTGATCAATACAACCGGGGCTGCAGCAATGGCGACATCTGTTCCGCTGCCAATCGCAATACCAACATCCGCTTGAGCAAGAGCAGGAGCATCATTAATCCCATCTCCAACCATAGCAACGATTTCATTCTCGTTTTGTAGCTGAGCGACCTGGCTGGCCTTATCGCCTGGTAAAACCTCGGCCAGCACCTTTGATACTCCAACCTGGTCTGCGATCGCGCGAGCGGTCTGCTGGTTGTCACCGGTGATCATGGCCACATCCAAATCCATCCTCTGAAGTTCTTCGATGGCAGATTCCGATCCATCCTTGACCGTATCAGCAACGCCAATGACGCCCACGACCTGGTTGTTTATCGCAATCAACATTGCTGTTTTTGCTTCGCTTTGGAGCTGATCAACACTTGACTGAAGGCCATTTAAATTGAGCTCCCGAGATGTCATCATGCGGAGGTTGCCAACAACCACCACGTTTCCATCCACCTGACCCTCAACCCCATGGCCAACCTCTGCTTTAAAACTTTCCGGTTCGCTGAGTATCAAGCCACGGTTTCCAGATTCAGCAACGATCGCCTCTCCTAGAGGATGCTCACTTCCTTTTTCCAGTGAAGCAGCCAGGCGTAAAATTTCATTTTCAGATAAGGGGCCAGGTGCTTCTGCTACAGCGATTCCTTCGGTTGCCATCTTTGCAAGTTGTATGGTTTCCAAAATAACCACATCTGTAACTGCTGGTTGGCCCCGAGTAATTGTCCCAGTTTTATCGAGGACGACTGTAGAAGTACCCCCAGCTCTTTCAAGTGCCTCGCCTGACTTGAATAGAATACCCAACTCGGCCCCTTTTCCCGTCCCAACCATCACTGCAGTCGGAGTCGCCAATCCCATCGCGCAGGGACAGGCGATAACGAGCACAGCAACCATGTTGATTAACGCCCTGGTAAACAGGGTAAGTTCTGAATCAGCCGGAATCGGGATCAATAAATACCAGACGAGGAACGTCACGAGCGCGATGGCAATCACCGCTGGAACAAATATTGCCGATACCTGGTCAGCAAGTTTTTGGATTGGGGCTTTGCTGCCTTGCGCTTGCTCAACAAGGCGGATTATCTGAGCCAAAGCAGTATCTTTGCCAACATTTGTGGCTTCAAATCTGATCAGGCCTAACTTATTGAGTGTCGCGCCGATTACTGGATCACCAGGTCCTTTTTCAACTGGGAGGGATTCTCCAGTTAACATCGATTCGTCGACCGATGAACGACCTTCGATTACCACTCCATCGACAGCGATCTTCTCGCCGGGGCGGACACTGACAATATCCCCGATCTGGACTTCATCAGCTGGTATTTCAAACTCCTGCCCGTCGCGAACAATCCGTGCAGTTTTTGCCCTCAAACCCATCAGCTTTTTAATCGCTTCACTGGTCTGGCCTTTGGCACGTGCTTCAAGGTATTTACCCAGCTTGATCAACGTGATAATCACTGCTGAAGTTTCGAAGTATATGTGTCCGGGTATCAGACCCAAAACAACTACTAACGAATAGAAATACGCTGCAGATGATCCCATTGCAATCAGGACATCCATGTTCGCAGATCCATTTCTCAGCGATTTATAGGAGCCGACGTAATAATCCCAGCCTACGTAGAACTGGACTGGCGTGGCCAAAGCCAACATGACCCAATCCAACCATGCTGCGCTGGCGAGCACAGGGGGAAGGAAACCTAAATCCCGTGCCATAGATAACAGAAATAGTGGAACAGTAAACACAAGACCTACGATCAACAAATGTCGTTGTTTGGCTATTTCAGCTTCACGGGCTTGGCGCTCAGCATCCTCAATCCCGTCACCTGTTTCTACTGCTTCAAAACCCGCTTCCTTCACTGCCCGGCGTAAATCAGCCTGGCTGATCATGGTTGGGATATACTCAACCTGGGCTTTTTCATTTCCATAAATGACTTGTGCAGACAGAACCCCATCCAGCTGGTTTAACGCTTTCTCCAACCTGCGGGCGTCATTGTCGTCGCTCATTCTTTGAACCAGGAGGTCCGCGTGGCCAGTGGCGATACCGTATCCGGCCCTGTTAACCCGATTTATTACGTCCTCAAGGGTCGCTTTTTCTGGATTGTATTCAACAGTAGCGCGTTCGGAAGATAAGTTGACAGCCGCCTGGTTGACACCGTCAACTTTCTTGATATTCCGTTCAACAGTTGCTACGCAGTTCGCACAGGTCATACCCGTGATTGGCAGCGTTACCTGCAGTTCGTCGGGCATAACGCCTCCTTTAGTTCAATCCCGGAAACTGATTATCAAGTCGGGAATAAAACCTAAATCTATCCTGCAACCGGATAATGTATTTCAGCCAATAGAGCTTTTATTCCATCTTCAGTTGCTGGAGGAACAAAAGTGATGGTCGCTGACTTTGCATTAACGTCAGCTTCCACACTCTGTACACCTTCTAAATCACTAACTTCCATTGTTACTGTATGTACACAGTGATTACACGAGATATTAGGAATGCTATAAGTTACTGTTGTGGTCATTTCATCTCCTTATGACTTTATACCTTTGATTATATTTTTGAAGCTGTAGCGAACACTTCAGAAATTTCTTTCAAGACGCGCTCGCGATCTTCCGGGTCATCACCTCTCACAGCAGTGATCAAGCATGAATTTAAGTGATTATCCAAGATTCTTGTGCTTACTTTATCTAAAGCAGCCTGAACCGCCTGGATCTGGCGGATTACGTCAATACAGTAAGCATCCTCTTCCACCATTCGCTCAATACCATGTACGTGTCCGGCGATGCTTTTCAGCCTGTTCAGGGTATCCTTATCATCCATCATCTCAAATCACGCTCCTATCCCCCCCCATGGGGGGTGGGTATAATGATATATTACTATTTCCTTTATTATCTGTCAAGTATTTCTGATGACTAAAATGAAACTCAGGCAGCGGACAAATTGCATTCTCTGCTGCCAGAGCATCTTTAAAGAAGTAATTTCGTTATTGGGATAAGACAACCTGAAACACGTTCTCAAATTCTTCCCTTGGAAGAGGGCCTACCCATTCGTGAAGGACCTGACCGTTTCCATCTAGTAAGAAGATATGCGGTTGGTAAATGAATCTCAGTTCCTGCTTGAATTTTTCGTTCGCCGGGTCGTCAATATCCAGGTAGATGAAGTTCATCTTGTCGTAATAATCTACTTCTAACCCATGCACGATGGGTGCCAATGCCTGGCAGCTTATTCACCAAAAGGCGAAAAACTCGACGAATTGGAGTTCTCCAGAGGCAAGGCTCACTGTTGAAGGATCGGTCGCCTCCAATCCCTGTTTGATTGGCGGAGGATTATCTTCATCTGGATTTGGATCATCCCCTTGTTCATCTCCAGGTGCTGGATAAGCAGGATCCTCGTTCGGTGAATCATCTTCCAGAGATGGATAATTTTCTGGTTGTTCCACTGGCGGTGGAGAACCACCTGGTTGAGCTTCTGGAGGGGTATCTCCAGATATCGCAGTTTGATCACTTGGTGCAGGATAACTATCATCCGCCGCAAATCCACCTTCCTGTTCACCGGTAGGAGGTGCCTGATTATTGTCAGCAGGTGAGGTACTGTTGTCTTCTGTTACCACAGGTTCATTCAGAGCGGGTTGAGAATTTTCCTCCTGCTGATTCTCATTCGCTGCGTTGGCCTGGTTTAACGGAGGGGTTGCACTTCCTGAACAGGCAGCCAACAATACCAGTAACACAATGAATAACCCTAAAGTTTTTCGAACTGAGGTATTTCTCATGAATAACCAATCTCCAAGTATTAATGGTCGAGTATGTTATCACAATCAGCTGACCTAATCTATTAAATATTGATTAACTGATTTGAAGACCACGATATGTGGAAATGAATACTTTCTAATACAAAGATGTAAGTTCTTGACAGGTCTCCCTGGTTGTATTTACACTTAGCTGATCATTTTCAAGAAAATGCATTTAATATTCATGGAAAAAATTACTCTTTCCAGGTGGATCATCTTCTCCTTACTGCTCTTATCGCTCGGAGCAGTTTGGATTTGGCTGAGCTCAGTGGCGCCTGGTACCACTACACAGGGTGCTGTTCCAGCACCCCAGAGTGGATTTCTTGCCCCAGATTTTGAACTGGAAACGCTTGATCATGAAACATACCGATTGTCAGATCTCCGTGGAAGACCAGTATTAATCAATTTCTGGGCTAGCTGGTGCCCCCCCTGCAGATCAGAGATGCCGGCTATCCAGAATGTCTATGATGAGTATCGCAATGAAGGTTTCGAGGTATTAGCTGTCAATTCAACCCATCAAGATAACTTGGGGGATGCGATTACATTTGCCCAAATTCGCGGTCTGACCTTTCCGATCCTCCTCGACAGGGATGGCGCTGTTGGTAACCTTTATGAAATTCGATCCCTGCCAACATCATTTTTCATTGACCAGGAGGGGATAATCCAAGATGTCGTTATAGGTGGTCCAATGGCGGAAGCTCTGCTAAAAATCCGGGCTGAACAGCTTTTTGCAGGTAATCCATAATGTTTCCAATTATCCAGGTTGGACCGCTTGCTATCCAGGCCCCTGGCCTTGTACTCATTGCCGGTTTGTGGCTGGGCTTGATACTTGCAGAACGACGTGCTCGCAGAATTGGTGCCAATCCTGCTGATTTATATAACCTGGTTTTTATTGGTTTGATCGCAGGAGTTATCGGTGCCCGTTTATCTTACGCGGCCACTTTTCCAGATGCCTTCGCTGGTAACCTGTTGAATCTTGTATCACTCAATCCCGGATTGCTAGATCCATTCGCTGGTGGATTAATCGCGATCGTTGCAACCGCGATCTATTTGTATCGCAAACATCTCCCAGTCTGGACAACCCTGGATAACCTAACCCCACTTTTCGCAGTGATGGCGATCGCAATTGGATTATCAAATTTAGCTTCCGGAAATGCCTTTGGCATCCCAACAGAACAACCATGGGGGATCCATTTATGGGGAGCAACAAGGCATCCGACGCAGGTTTACGAGATTATCCTCGCCTCACTCATCTTAATCGCGGTATTAGTCATAGATAAAACTCACTGGAGCCAAACCCCAGGAAACACTTTTATCTTATTCTTGGCTTTCACTGCTTTATCCAGACTATTCCTGGAAGCATTCCGGGGGGACAGCATCTTAATCGCAAATGGATTTCGACAGGCACAAATGGTCGCCTGGCTTATTCTGGCTGTTTGCCTGGGAATACTTGGCTGGCGAATCTCGCGGAACGATCGGACACAAGGGGCGATTGAGTGAGCAATAATTTCATCCTTAAATTCATATTCCTGGTGTTCATTGGAACGAGTGTCATGGGATGCAGCCAACCAATCCAGGAAGGACCAGCACCTACACTTACACATACTGCATCACCCCCCATTATTCAAACGTCAACCATCACGCCCCAACCCACAGATACTATAGAGCCAACTTCTACTCCCACTGCGACTCAAACGAATACACCACTCCCTCCGAAGGAAGTGGCCATCCAGGAAATTCCGCTGGCCGGGCCGATCGCGATTCCAAAAGCGCAGATTTCCGGTATGGCATGGCATGGTGACACCCTGATTATGCTTCCCCAATATCCGGAAAAAGAACCCTCGCTGGGAACTTATCCATCCGTATTCACTTTAGAGAAAAATGATGTAATCTCGTTTATTGAAGGAAGATCATCAGAACCATTAATCCCAGCCAGATTATCTTTCCTGGGTGGAGCTTTAGAAGCACTTATTCCGGGTTACGAGGGATACGAAGCAATCGCCATCGATGGCGATAAAATATTCCTGACTATCGAAGCAAATGATAACGGCAGCATGGCCGGATATCTAGTTGAAGGCACATACCTGGTCGATCAGAATTCAATCCAGGTCGATCCCTCCTCTTTAGCCGTAATTCCAATTCCGGTGCAAATATTCAATTACGCTTACGAGAGCTTAATCGTTTCAGAGGAAGAATTATTGATGATTTACGAAGCCAATGGGGTTGAACTAAATCCGGACCCATACGCCATTAGAACTGATAATACTTTGGATGCATTTTTAGAATTGGGATTTGACAACATTGAATACCGCATGACTGACGCTACACGAATTGACGATAATGGACGCTTTTGGGTCTTAAACATTTTTATGCCAATTGAGTTTTGGCTGTTTACCGATTCTGATCCAATTTTCGAGAATTTTGGCAAAGGTGCAACCCATTCTGAAAATTTGAATGTCGAGCGGTTGCTGGAATTGCAATATAATGGAGAGGAGGCATTTCTTACTGAGACTGAGCCGATCCAGCTTGAGCTGGATGGAGAATTGAACGCACGCAATTGGGAGGCATTGGTAGTACTGGATGACATAGGGTTCCTTGCAATGACAGATACATATCCAGACACAATCCTAGCTTTCATACCTTTCCCAAACAAATAAGGGTCTGTAACAGCATTCAGCTGGTAATCGTAAAAAATCTTTGGAGGAAAATGATGACTGAAGAAATTGGTTTTGAAGTTCGTATAAATCATCCTTATGATAAAGCTTTGGAATTAACCATTGATGCTCTAAAGGCAGAAGGATTTGGTGTACTGACCTCTATCGATGTCCGCGAGACGATGAAAGAAAAGCTGGATATCGATTTCAGACCTTATTCGATTTTAGGAGCATGTAATCCTCATCTGGCGCACCGGGTTCTATCCCAAGATGCAGCTGCAGGATTAGTACTTCCTTGCAACGTCACAGTTGAGGAAGATTCTGATAATAGTGCTACAGTTAGGATTGCCAACCCTCAAGTGATCCTTGGCACTGGATCTTTAAACGAAAATGATGAAATAGAAGCTGTTTCTCTTGAAGCTCGTGGGCTATTAGAACGCGTTGTTAAGGCTCTGGCAACAGCATGAACCTATCAGGAAAAACTGTCCTTATCACTGGCAGTGGTATCCGCCTCGGCCGGGTGATGGCATTAGCGATCGCAAATGCCGGTGGAGACGTTGTCCTTCACTATCACAGCTCCAGGGAACCTGCTGAGAATCTCCAGGTTGAAATCGAAAAACTCGGTCGTAAAGCTCATCTTTTTCAGGCAGACCTAGCCGATCCGGAAAATGCCAAAAACCTAATACGAGATATATCCCAAGTTTTACCCTTGTATGGTTTAGTCAACAGCGCATCAATCTTTGAGAATCTCTCGCTTGAATCCACTAGGTTAAAAGATTGGCATCAGCATCTTCAGGTTAACCTGACTGCTCCATTCTTGCTCAGCCAATCCTTTGCTTCACAACACGAATCGCAACAGGAAGGTCGCATTGTAAATATCCTTGATTGGAGAGCCCTCCGCCCAGGAAGTGACCATTTCCCATATACCATTTCTAAAGCGGGTCTTGTGGCGCTTACTCGGGCGTTAGCTGTCTCCTTAGCTCCAAATATCTCTGTCAATGGTCTTGCATTCGGAGCAATTCTGCCACCCAGTGATGGCGGCACTACAGAAGGCATCCTTGATAACGTTCCAGCAAGACGCTGGGCAGACCTTGATGAGGTTGGACAGGCGCTTGTATTCTTACTCGATGGTCCATCCTATATCACTGGCGAGATAATCCATCTTGATGGGGGTCGCCATCTGATATAGATTCTAAACTACCAAAGAATGTGATTAATTGCCTTAAATTGCGAAGAGGAGAGCTTCATGGACAAGGTAATCATCAGAGATTTATTGGCCCGTGGGATCATCGGAATTAATGATTGGGAACGTGAAAAACCTCAAGATATCCTGATCAACATTGTAATTTTCACCAATTTGACAAAGGCTGGTCAAACCGATGATATTGCTGATAGCGTAAATTACCGTACGATATCAAAAAAAGCACAGGCAAGGGCAGAAACTGCACAGCGCTTCACCGTTGAGGCATTAGCGGCTGATATCGTCGAAATTTGCCTTCAAGAGAAAGGAGTTTTGAAAGCTCGCGTAAAAGTAGAAAAACCAAATGCAGTTCGGTTCACTAGCTCGGTAGGGGTTGAAATTGAACGATCAAGAGAGTAATGAAATTCACCAAGTTGTCATCGGGCTGGGATCTAATATCTCTCCATCAGAGAACCTGAAAAGTTCAATTTACCTCCTGGGCAGGTTAGTACCCATCCATGCGGTCTCTGGTGTTTGGCAAACACGTGCGATCGGTTCGCCAGGTCCCGACTTCCTCAATGCTGCTGCATTGATCACAACCCAACTGTCAGCAGAAGAATTACGAAACAATATCCTTCGTCCAATTGAAAACCTATTAGGGAGAATACGCACGAAAGATCCTAATGCTCCACGAACGATTGATTTGGATGTATTGATTTTTGACAATCAAGTGCTGGATGAGGAGCTATGGAATTATGCTCATATGGCAGTTCCCGTCGCTGAGATCCTGCCAGCATATATTGTCCCAAATTCTGAGAACAAAGCCATTGTTGTCGCAGAAAAACTGAAAGACTCGAGTGATATAAAACGATATTCTCTAGAACTTCATGGGACCAGCCCCACGGGAGATATTGTCTAGAA
This sequence comes from Anaerolineales bacterium, assembly GCA_041558875.1. GTDB lineage: Bacteria > Chloroflexota > Anaerolineae > Anaerolineales > UBA4823 > PFL25. The sequence goes on along the minus strand of JBFFEL010000023.1, from coordinate 34,325 downwards.
ACTCCTGGCGAGTGGCAATACTCGTCCTGAAGGCACCCAACATCGCGGATGTCGTCATCCGGGCTTCATGCTTTTGAACGCCCCGCATCATTGCACACAGGTGAATCCCTTCAACCACAACCGCGACACCATGCGGATCAAGCAATTCCTCAATGAAATCAGCTATCTGGCGGGTCAATCTTTCTTGAAGCTGTAAACGCCTAGAAAACAGATCGACAACGCGCGGAATCTTTGATAGACCGATAACTTTACCGCGAGGAAAATAAGCCACGTGTGCTTTGCCCATAAATGGCAAAAGATGATGTTCGCATAAACTATAAAATTCAATATCCCGTACTAAAACCATCTCATCATAAGTTACTTCAAAAAGTGCGTCATTAACCATAGCCACCGGATCGGTTCGATATCCAATCAGGAGTTCTTCGTACATCTCAGCAACTCTGCCCGGAGTTCGCTCTAATCCTGACCGGGATGGATTTTCACCAAATGCAGTTAACAACTGCATAATTGCATTTTGAATACTGTCCTTGTCAATATCCCTCTCCATGATTAATTCAGAGATTTCATTAAGATTTTTATAGTTTTCATCGCCCATTTTCGAACTCCTAAATTTATTTCGCAGTTAGTTTAACCCTAATGATATCCGAAGTCAACGAAGTGGAATGTACGGTGCGTCACACCAATATTACCGAATAAAAAGATGGCGGAGTCATATCAAACTCCGCCATTATTCAATCCAATTTACTTCAAATCAGCCTACTTCAGGCTCGATCAATCCATAGGTTCCGTCCCTACGTTTGTAAAGCACATTGATCGATTCGGTTGAAGCATTGAAAAAAACAAAGAAATCTTCATGTCCCAGGAGCACCATCTGTTCAATTGCTTCGGTTTCGTCCATTGGCGAGACAACAAAGTGTTTCCTTCTTGCTATCAATGGGGGTTCGTATTCTTCCTCTTCAAATTCAGGTAGTGGTGCAACTTCCGCAGCCGAACGGCCATCACCCCGACCTCGATTTCGTTTTCCTTTGTACCTTTCAATTCTCCGTTGCATTTTGTCAAGCGCAGTATCCAGAGCAGCATAAATATCATCTGCTCTCTCTTCTGAGCGAAGGATAAATCCTTTCCCTCTAATAGTTATTTGAGCAACGTTTCTATCTGAAGCACTACGAGCTGACTTCGCATATGCCAGGTCTACATGTGCCTCGTCAATATCACTCAAGTAGCGGTCGAGCTTGGATACTTTCTTCGTGACGTAATCATCGAGTCGATCGGTAACCTCCATATTTCTGCCAGTAATTTCAATGTGATATGGCATGGATGCACCTCCTTTAATAATTTGTTTGCCGTTTGTTATTCCCCAAGGGTTGAGACCAATTCATGATTTCTAAGTACTTCTTCTCTCTTTTCAAAAGCAAAACTTTAATAAAGAGAGTTAATCATTTATAGAAAAAATGTCTAAAACTGTTCACCGGTGCGGGCTATCGTCAAACAACACACATCCTCAGCGCCTGCTTCCAACAAAGCGGAGGAGCAGGCATCCAGAGTAGCACTGCTGGTGGCAACATCATCCACCACTAGTATGCGCCGATTGGACACTATTTCCTTGGTTGCCTTAAAGGCATTCCTGACATTATCGCGTCTCTGATTTAAAGTCAAACCCACCTGGGAGCGTGTTTCCCTCACCCGGTGCAGACCTTGCGTTTCACAAGGGATATCAATATTCAATGCTAATGGTCGGGCTATCAAGACAGCTTGATTATATCCACGCTCCTTCAGACGTGCAACCCCCAATGGTACTGGAAGGATCATATCTACATCCCAACTTAGATCACAAAATAGATTCACTAAAGGATTCGACAGAACGAGACCAAGGCTGACATTCCGGCGGTATTTCAAATTACGAATTGCTTCACGGACAGGTCCCTTATACAAAGCCCAGGAACGAAGTTTAGTAAATGAAGGTTTATCATCAGAACAATGAAAACACAGCCCAGATACTTTTCTGGGCTGCCCGCAAATATCACAAATGGGATATAGAATTTTATTAACTTGACTTTCGCAGTCAGTACACCAGTTGCTTCCACGCCTGCCGCATCCACCACACAACGGTGGAAATAGCAAATCCAGGCTGCCCCACAACCACCTGTAAAGGTGATATGCCGGTCGATCCGGCACGGGCATAAGCGTTCCCCGAAATTAGAATCCCAAAATACCGCTCAGTGCAGACTGCATCAACATCAGAATGGCAGGTGTCATCAACACGATGCAGATCGAAGGAAAGATCAAAATGGCCATCGGTATGAGCATCTTGATTGGGGCTTTATGGGCGGCTTCTTCAGCCAACTGGCGGCGCTTGATACGCATCTGGTCTGCTTGAATTCGCAGTACCCTGGCCAGACTCACGCCAAGCTGTTCACTCTGAATAACAGCCGCAATGAAACTGGTCATTTCAGCTACCCCCAATCGCTCTGCCATATCCTTCAATGCATCTCTACGCAATTTCCCTAATTGTATCTCACGAATCACTCTGCCGAAAGATAATGCCACGACATTATCCCATTTTTCATAAACTTTCGACATCGCAGCATCAAATCCTAAACCCGCTTCGACACAAATTGTAAGCAGGTCGAGAGCATCCGGCATGGCTTTGCGTACATCATGCTGTCGCTTGCTGATGCGACCGTTTAACCAAAGTTCTGGGAGGAAGAAGCCCATTGCTGCAGCCGGAATGCCAACTATCAACCCGCGCCCTTTGAGGAAGCTTCCCTCGGGTGCAATTGTCGCCACAAAAAACAATAAAGCTCCAAGAGATAGTCCGGCCATTCGCAATGCCCAAAAGACAGTTGCATCCATTCCGCCAGGATTTCCTGCCAACTCGAGCTTTTTTGTAGTTTGTTGGATCGCATTTTGAGGCGTAAACCGTAAGGCTAATTCACCAAATTTTCGGGCTAATGGATATAAAATTCGTTCTGTAATTGGCTGGGAAAGCTCAATCTCTTCCAGGTCAGTGATCTCTCCTCTGGCTGCGTATTCTACAAGACGATCTTGAAGGGGATCACCTTCACTGTTATCCCGCAGACCGATGATGACCATGATAACTGCCGCTAGTATAGCGAAACCAACAATTACTGCAACCCAAAGCATATTCCTACCTCCTTACACCTAAACTTCGATGGCGGCGATCTTGCTCATGATCACGTACCCAGCTACGATCATTAAGGCTCCAAATATCAATACTGGGATACCAATCATCCTAGAGTCCGGATTAAAAAACATCATCATGTAAGGCCGATTCATAAACCACAAGGCAACCGCAATCAACACTGGCATGCTGGAAAGGAAGCGGCTGGAATAAACAACCTGGGAAGTTAGAACCCGAATCTCTCCCTTGATTCGGACCCTTTCTCGAATTGTATAGGAGATAGTGTCGAGAATTTCTGCCAGGTTACCGCCTACTTCACGCTGGACATTCATTGCTGTGATTGTGAGATCCAAATCCTCACTAGGAATTCGACGGTACAAATTTTCGAGAGCCCGGTCAATATTTAATCCAATCTGAATTTCTTGGACTACTCTTCGGAATTCATCCGAGATAGGAGGGGGTAGTTCTTTGCTTACCGCTTCCATTGCTTGCATGACCGAGAAACCAGCCCGCAATCCATTGACCATCAACCCAAGCATGTCTGGGAGCTGTTCACCGAATTTAATTAACCGTTTGGATTGCTGCTGCTTCACATAGATACGAGGAATAAGCATCCCGACTCCGACACCCAACAATCCAACAATTACGCTTTGACCACCGAAGAACCATGCCACAAAACCAACCCCAAAACCAAAAATCACCATCAATGAGATATATTCTGCTGGTTTCAGCTTTAAATCAGCCCGAGCAAGCTCCCTGGCAATTCGCCCCCCGTAGGTTGATTTTTCAACCCTCGTATTCAGCCAATCACCTACCGGGGAGCTTTTATCCTTGACTTCTTTCAATTCCTGCTCTTCGAAATAGGGCCCTAACCTTTCCTCAACCAGGGATCGTTCCCCCATGAAAGAAGCAATAGTTCCAATTGCCAGCAGGAAGAATACCAAGCCTCCACCGATAAACAATACTGTTGTCATCATTGGTATCTCACTCCTCAATTATCTTCTGCGCTGCCCAATTCCAAATGTAGATGCCGGGAGATGAATGCCTGCCGCCTCGATACTTTCAATGAATTTTGGTCTCAATCCAGTCGGACGGAACCGGCCTATCACCCGCCCATCTTCAAATCCAGTTTGCTCGAAGACAAAGATATCCGTCATTGTGATCACGTCACCTTCCATTCCAGACACTTCTGTAATCTGAACAATCTTTCGATCCCCGTCTCGCATTCTCTCCTGGTGAACGACCAGATCGATTGCCGAGGCAACCTGTTCACGAATAGCGCGAACTGGCAAATCCATTCCAGCCATCATCACCATGGTTTCAATACGGGCTAATGAATCGCGTGGACTGTTTGAGTGTGCCGTTGTCATCGAGCCATCATGACCAGTGTTCATTGCCTGGAGCATGTCCAAAGCTGCCTCATCACGAATCTCTCCAACGATGATCCGGTCTGGGCGCATACGCAATGAGTTGATCACCAGCTGGCGGATTGTAATTTCGCCTCGTCCCTCAATATTTGGCGGGCGCGATTCGAGCGTTACGACATGTTCTTGCCTCAGCTGCAGCTCGGCAGCATTTTCGATTGTCACGATACGTTCATCTCCAGGGATGAACTGCGACATCACATTCAACAGGGTGGTTTTCCCAGAACCTGTACCCCCAGATATTACGACGTTTAATCTAGCAATGACGCAGGCTCTCAAAAATTCTATGATCTCTTCGGTGAGTGTTCCGTAATTTATCAAATCCTCGAGTGTGATCGGGTTTTCAGGAAATTTACGAATCGTTAAGACGGGACCAACCAATGATATTGGTGGAATAACTGCGTTTACACGGGAACCATCATCCAGGCGTGCGTCAACGTACGGGCTGGATTCATCGATTCTTCTTCCAAGGGGAGCCACGATTCGGTCGATAATCCGCATCACATGTTCATCGCTCTCGAAGGTGATCGGCATACGGTGGATTTTGCCCTTCTTCTCGATATAGATGTTCTTGGCCCCATTGACCATGATTTCAGTGATCTCGCCATCCTCCAATAGCGGTTGCAAGGGTCCCAAGCCGAGGATTTCCGCAGCTATTTGCTCAAATAGGCGGTGTCTCTCTTGCCTGGTTAGGACAATGTTCTCTTCGGCGAGAACCTGCTCATAGAGTTCTTGAATCGTGTTCCGGACCTCTCCCACCCTGGTGACATCCATAGTCGGATCAAGTTCCGCTAACAGCCGATTCTGGACTCTTGTTTTCAAATCTGAATAAGTATCCTGCTGGGCACTTACCCCACTACCGGCAGTGCTCCGGGAACGGATTTTCCCTAATTGGGAGCCTTCCTTGTTTCCGTTACCCGAAGTTGTAGATTTTGTCTGTCCCTGTTCTATTCTTTTTAAGAGTGACATCCTGATTACCTCCGCTCTCTACCTAATTTTCTACCCAGCAACACTAACTTTTTCTGGTACCTCCACCGCGGTTTTTTTATCAGGAGCGGAGAGCCGCTTTCTAATTTCTTCAGTCAAGGAGATAAAGCTACGAGTAATAGATTTGGATTTTTCTCCCAACATAAAAGGAACCCCCCGGTTGATCGCCGGCAGAACTACTTTCTCTTCAAATGGAATCACTATCTTTAGTTCTTGTTTGAAATTTTCACTCACTTTTTCGGGTTTGATTGCGACTCGTTTGTCATATTTATTCATTACAAACAGTAAACGCTCACGGTTAATCTTCAGAGGCTGTAACAAATCCAAGAAAAGCCGCGAATCTTTTATCGCCGGGATTTCTTGGGTGGTCAGTAACATGATTAAATCTGATGTGTCGATCGTTGAAAGTGTTACGTCAGTAAGGGAGGAGGAACAATCCACAATAACGTACGAATAGAAGTTACGCAGAAAATCCAGGACCTGGGCGAATTGGTCCCCATCGACACTTTCCGCGAATTCTGGTCGGGGGGGAGCTGCAAGAACCTTGATCCCTGATTCTTGATGCAGCATCGTCACTTCTTCAATAACATCTTGATCGAGCTCATTAGCTCGTGGTGCCAGATCAACAATGCTGTTCTTCGCTTGTTTGTTCAAAAACACCATTACATCGCCAAATTCCATATTTCCATCGACGAGAACTACTGGTGTTTCTTTTCTATGCAATGCAACAGCAAGGTTTACGGCTATGGTTGTCTTCCCAACCCCACCTTTCGGGCTGAAAACTGAGATGATCTTCCCATCCTTATGCATACCAACGGGTATCGATCCATTACCTGGTTTTACAGAAAATACATTTTTCGTCTTTTCTCGCTCTTCATGGGCTAGTTCTCCTGCCCTGCGGATTGCTCCAATCATCTCATCAACGGAGGGTGGTTTTGTCAGAAAATCACGAGCCCCCGCAAGCATGGCCCGGCGCATATAATTTGGGTCCGCCTGTACTGTTAAAATTACGATTTGCGAATGTGGAACTTCTTGCCTGATCGTTTCAGTAGCCGTAATGCCGTCAATGTCCGGCATATTGATGTCCATTAAAATCACATCAGGCTCTAACTCTTTGGCCAATTCTATCCCCTCAAAGCCGTTTCGGGCAGCACCAACAATTTCAAAATCCGCCTCAAATTGAAGCAGCTTGCGGATATTCTCTCTGGTTTCCGCAATGTCGTCTACGATTAAGACCTTAATCACCTCTTCATTGCTCATGGATTCACTCCAAATGTGTTTGCCCCACCGGATAATTGCCGCCGTTTATTAAGGTTGCGGAGTCGGCTCGATATCATTCGTTAGTTGCGGCGGCGTCAGATCATCAACTCGTGGCTCCATTCCGTAAGGTAATTTGACCGGTACGGGAATGTTATATTGCTTGAGTAAGAAATCCATTGTTGTCGCCTCTGTTTGAACCCGAGTGTCGTCTCCTGACGGTCTCAAAGCCAAGGTAAGCTGTGAACCAGCATATATCAAATAATTCAAGGAGACTGCGTCTTGTGGATTCACAACTAATGTGATCAAATCCGGCAGCTTGGGTTCCGGTTTAATTGGTTCCTCGACTGGGTACTCACTGGTGTACTCGACTGCTTCAGGATCTTCTTCAACCGGTGGTAATTCCGGAGTTGGAGCAGGTTCTTCTTCAATTTGATCAGTAAGCGGGAAATCACCTACTCCCAGTACGATCGCGTCTTGAAGGAGAGTCTGGCTTACCAATCTTGGACGTTGGCCTTCAGATGGCACAGCATAAAGTGTTTGTTCTAGGAGAGGATCGATCTCTGTCCGACCGAGTAAGCTCGAAGGGCCTCCTGAGACTGTTTGACCGGTGACTTTGGTCATGTCCGTATTCGCTTCAATTGCCACTTCCTCAGCTGTCTCTGCACCTATGATCACTCCAGGACCAGCGCCAATCACCGCCGCACTTTGATTTGGTGTCACCGACTGGTAATCCGTATCCAAATCAACCATCAATAGCGTTGCAATCACGTTGACGTGATCGCCTGGTTGAGGCGCATAAGAGACGCTTGACAATCGATTAATTGGAATCGATATCGCTACCATGCCTCTTGGGATGGACAATGCAGCCAACGATCCTGTGGTCGATAGCTGGTCGGGGCTATCTACAACCATGCTGCTGGTTAGCAGCATATTTGCATCCAAATCAACCCTCGCTTGGCGACCCACAACCTGTGCCATATCCGTGAAATAACCTTCGATAAGCATGGTTCTAGGAATTTCAATGACGCCAAGAACTGTTTCATTAAGCAAATACCCCCGAGGAGTTTGCTGAGTCACCACAATAACTTCCACCAAATCTACCTCTGGTGTAACGACTATCTCTGCCACTTCTTCACTGGGTGCTGGTTGCAGAATTCGGAAATAGAAAATCGCCACTGCGGCCAACCCCAGGATCAATATCAAGGCGATGATGAAAAATATTCGGCCTTTACGCATGAATACCTCCAGTTCCTTTGCGGACCTACAAATTCACTTTGGCGATATGATAAAACTAATCGAGGGACAATTGGCTAACAAGCATGCAAACTTACAGAAACAGTAAGGGCCCCGAGATCAGGGCCCTACTGCAGCAACCATAAATCAAACTCCTATTGGACATCAAATACTATTCATAATTTCGCTGAAGACGTTGCCAATTGCAGGTCCGAGCAGGGCAAGAATTACAATCACAACGACAGCTACCAACACGAGGATCAACGCATATTCGACTAAGCCCTGTCCTTTCTCTTTCGGTGCGAACAACATGGATTTTTACCTCCTTTCAAGAATTTTCCCTACGAAGTTGCCACCATTATAGGGAAAGGAGATATTAATATCCATATAGATGGCATTAAATTATCCTTACTTCCGTGCAAGATATGCTTCGATTTATCCGGTGACAGATTCAAGAATTTTGAACGTGACCTTTGTCCCCTCTCCAATTTCACTTTCGATGTTGAAATCACCGTTCGTCATTTCCACCCGTTCTTTTATCAAGTTGAGACCCATTCCTTGCCCCTCTTCAAGGTTTTCTATTTCAAATCCATTTCCATTGTCCTCAACCTTGACAATAACAAAATCATCGCCAACGTCAATCTGAACATCGATCTGGTCCGCTTGACTATGACCAATGGCATTCCTCATAAGTTCCTGGATGGCTCTGAATATCATAACTTCCATATAAGATTCCATCCTTCTCTCAGGTCCTGTCACTCCAAAACGGATTGTGTTCCCTGTGTGATCCTGGATGGCGGAAGTATATTTTTTAACCGTTGGAATCAAACCAAGATCATCGAGCATCATTGGGCGCAATTCAAAAATAAAATCGCGAACCTGCTGGAATGTTTTTGATGCCGAGTCTCTAAGAGAAGCCAATTCCTGATAAGCTTCTTCCTTGTTAACATCAAAAAGACGCATGGCTATCTCGGTTTCCAAAATCAAATTCGAAAGCGCCTGTGCAGGACCGTCATGCATTTGGCGAGACAACCTCAATCGTTCTGCTTCTTGAGCAAGAATCAATCTTTCCAGCTGCTCAGTGGTATCAGCTGATGGTTGAGCGTCCTGGATCAGCAGTGGTTGCTCCGAAAGCAAGCTATCAGCAATTTCTAAGAGTTCAATCTGTTTTTCCAGATGAACTTTTTCGCTTTGTAGTTTATCAACCTGACCTCGAACTACAAATAATCTTTGCTGGGCGTCCAAGACTGCATCATATGCAGAACGAATTTCCTCGCGGGGTAGACGTTCGAACTGGGATTGCACTCTCTGTAGCGTTCCTGTTGCTGTCGCATTCCGTTGAGTGAGCTTATTTACTTCTAGTTCGCTTTGCTCGAAGAGCATCACGATCTCTTGATATTCCTGACGTGTGCGTGCCAATCGTTCTACAATCTCATCGTGAAGCTTTTCTGATTCGGTCTTCTCTGTCTCTTCAACTTCTGGGATACCAGCTTGATCCATTACTGAATCTCCTTGTCATCATCTTGGAGACGTACCCAACCTCTTTTGAGTGCATATAAAGTAGCCTGGGTACGATCTTCTACACCCAGTTTTCTCAGGATCGATGTGACATGGTTCTTAACTGTCTGGTGGCTGATCCCGAGTTCATTGGCGATCTCTTTGTTGCTCATTCCTTTGGTCAATTGAGCAAGCACTTCCATCTCACGCTTTGAAAGCGGCTCGTATGGATCACCAAGTTCACTGTAGAAGCTGTGGTCTGCCTCGCTTTCTGGTTCCAACCATGTCTCTAATTCCTCAGTATCAAGAACTTCTTCGCCAATCACAAATTTTCCTTTTACGACTTGGCGGACATTTTCGGCTAGGGTTTCCGGTTGGACATCTTTTACACAATAGGCAGCAGCTCCCACTTTCATGGCGTGCAATTTTTGTTCCGAATCATCATAAGCAGTGAGCAACATGATCCTGGTCGGCAATTTTTCATTTACCACGTGCTGGGTTACTTGCTGGCCATTGATTCCGGGCAAGTTAACATCCACGATGGCTACTTCGGGACTTAGATTGCGGATCAATTCAAGTGCTTCTTCACCACTGGTTGCTTCTCCGATTACGATGAAGTCTGGTTCAAGTGAAATAGTATCCACAACCCCCTGGCGAAAAAGAGGATGATCATCTACGACTACAATTCGAATTGTTTCCATGAACTCCTCGCTATGGGCTCAGCTGATCTCTCGAAAGTATAGCATAGTAACATATCAGCATCAACTTTCATCATATGGGGATCATCACTGCTGCCAATCAAACACGCTCATGTTCTCACCACCCATTTGTGGGCTGAATTTTCCATTGGTTTGGTGAATCAACTCCACATTCGCCACCAGTTCTGGATACCACCCTGGAAATGTCACCAGGTAGTCTGCACCGCTCTCATTCATGTGTCGCTGAAGCGCTTTTTCATCCCTGATGAAAGGAATCACTTCGGGAGATACTAATCCTGCTAAATCGAGCAGGTTTCTATCCGCAAAATACCCTAATGCACCGATATCGTGTGCAGCCAACAACGATTTCTCTTCAGTATTACTTGCTACCCAATGAGCCATCTCGACCATTTCGCTTTCGATAATCGCAACATCCCTGGAATAGGCGCGTAGTCCAAGAGTCCAGAAAGAGAAGGTGATTAGAACAGCAATCATTATCCAGGTTGATCGAAGCAACTGTCCCCAATTCCATCTAAATGCCAGATCTATCAACCAAACCATTCCGACTATCCCAAACAGGCAAATTAATGGGATCACCGGCATAATATAGCGTCCATGCTGGTAAGTGACGGGTAACCTCAATGCGTATACAAACAAATAACCAAAAACCCATATGAAAGCGAATATTTGAGACCAGCTTCGATTGCGTAATGAATTTACCCCAAACCAGACCAAACCTGGAAGTAACACAATCCCAATGCCTGTTAATGGTTGTCCAAACATGTTTAAGTATCGCTGCCACAAAGGAAAGGATCGCAATATGGCATATTCTGCTTGTTTGGCATAAAATGTATTGGGCCAAATCTCGCCCGCGATTGCCATGTTGAACAAGATATAGGGTAGGCTGGCAATCAAGAAACCCGCAGTCAAAATTAGACTATTAAGAATTTTCTGCTTCAAATCGCCTTTGATAAGAATCAGTGTGAGACCGGCAACAACTAGCAACGAGATCAAATCCGGTCGCACCCAGATTCCTAACCCAATCAACACCCCCATACCAAGCCATTGCCAATTAAAAGTTTGTTCAGCCAGTGTTTTCTGAGCCTCAATACGAATCCCCCAAATGATTACCATCAATGCGATTAAACCCGCAAGAAGAGTCTCCATACCTGAACCAGCTGCCCAGGTAAGGTGCCATTCAAATATCACCAGCATACCTGCCAATATTCTCAGGAGTTTATTGCGGGGAGTGAGTATATTGAATCCAAAGTAGGCTGAAATGGCTACACACCACAAAACCAACCAACCAAGCAGGAAAGTCCACGAATAGGCGTTTAGATTCAACCAATAACCTATCGCCAGGAGCAAAGTCCATGCGGGAGCAGTAGACCCGGCTGACGGTTGCCCCGGGATGAACTCCCAGCCACCTCTTTCCCCAAGATTTCTGGCATAGGTTTGATGAATCCAGGCATCGTCTAACGGGAATCCAATCCGATATACATACTCCGAAGCAGCCAAATAACTTCCAAGCGACAATGCAGCACATAAACCCAGGACTGCGATTACAAAATATTGATTGGAGAAATATCGGGAAAATCTCATTGTTCAATAAAATAGATTTGCATCTGGTTGATGGTTTTTAGGTGCTGCAATCCAGGATAATCTCCTGGATTTTGATAAATTTCCTCCAATCCTTGGGGATAGTTCTTATCAAGAATTAGGTAGCTGGCCTGGAATTTTCTTCCAGCAAGAAGCGCAGATTGAAGATCGCCATGAGGAATTACAATTGATTGGCGACCAGTCATGGCGTAGTACCCAGGAGGATTATTCACCATTACTACTGCTTCCGCACTAACACCGTTATTTTCAAGAAATGAATCTACTTCCTGGTAAGATAATTCAGTTGATCCCCATGCTGAACTAGTTTGTCCAGAACCTAACAACCGCTGCCTGGTTACAAACACAGTCATGATAAAAATCACAATTACGGTTCCAATGGCAAACATCTTTAGCGCTCGGGATGCATCCCAGGTTCTCTTACCTGCGACCCAATTGGTAATGATTAGCAATCCAGCCGGAACCAGCGCCCAAAATAAAGGTTGAAACCCAGCTCCTGCATGGAAGAAACCGCCTCGTGCTCCTTGGAAAGGAAATATGAGCGTCATAACCAAGAAAGTCGCTAACCAACCGCAGATACCCAACAAAACTCGCCAGTCATTCCGGTTAGTCCAAAAACCAACCAATGTCAACGGTAAAAGGATTACTGCGCCTTGAACCGCGAACAACGTCAACGTATTCAATCCTAGGGCCCAACCGCGATCGCGGAGTAATCCATAAAATCCTGAATTCAACCATCTTTCATATGTCAAATTAGTGGCAGGATAGGCAAAGATCTCATCGTAGCTCGTTAACCAAAGGGCTCTGCCAGATCCAGGTGCAAATATCGTTCCAAAACTGTCTAGGTTCCTGATGAACCAAGGACTAGCAATTAAGATGAACGGGATAATCAATAATGCTAGAGGAAGCAAAATCCGGAAAAGTCCATTTAAATTTCGACCCTCCCTAAATTCGAGATTTTTTCCATTAACCCATTGAAGAATAACAGCTGCTACTCCCAATCCAAACCAGACCACTCCATCAACGCGGGTCATATACATCATCCCGCAAATCAACCCCAAACCAATATAGATCCAAGGTGGGGATAATAATCGCCCCTTTGGGAGGCTCAAATCATTTTGGTGAAATTCGGAGTCTTTAGAATATCTTCCATAATCCTGCTGCATCCTCAACACCAGCAGAAAAAAGGTACAGCCCAGCACCATATTGACAGCGAACGTCTCCGTCGTTGGTAAGTATGCAAAGTAAAAACCAGAGAATAGTGAGAGACCAGCCGCAAGAATTGCAGCCCATTTGCGTGGAGTGAATGTATAAGCCAGATATGAGGTCAATGGGGCCAAGAAACCAGCAATCAAGAAAAATCCAATTCTGGCACCCCAGAAATTGTTCAATCCAGAAAGTTTTATTCCAAAAGCAGTAATAATTCCCGCTAAAGGCATCCAATATGAGAATGAGGGATGGGGTAAACCTTGCGGATCATTCAAATAATTCCAGATAAATGGTTCGCTCCAAGCCCCTGAAGTGGCTATGCGCAAACCACTCGCATAATAATAATCCGCATCCATGTATCCCGGGGCTGACTCCTGTGTCGCAATCCCCACCATGAGTACGAAATTTATTAGATAAATAACTATGTAATACCGGAGTTTCATAGTTTAGCTATTATTTATCTCGCCCCCGATTTCCCATCCATCAAAAAATCCTGGCGCCAATAACAAATGATCCTATTAATTCATATTTGTTGTTCATACTCTCGCAACTCATCTACCATAAGTCTTCGCGGCTTAATCGCCCACCATCTGACCCAATACATTGTCAGTAATAGAAACAACGGTAAGGGAAAGAACATAATTGGATGTTGGAGCGGCTGATCTCCATAGGTAATCGTCTGGAGAAAAATTGCCCATGGGAGGATAAACAGCAGCAGTATAGCGATTGAGATCACTATATTCCCCGCTCTCCCCCATCTTACAGACCAATTCGAGAAGACCAGCACCAGCGGGAAAAATAGCAAGATGAAATTTCCTGGATCAGTCTGGATTCCTATCCATTGGCTGATAACCAGGGTCAAACTTGCAGTCCATAAAAACCAGCGGAAATCCTTCCTTCTGGCGAGAACCCATTCCACTACTAAGATCAATCCCAGGATCCCACTTAATGCCCAACCTAGTTGTCTACCCGTGGCTGGGAGCCAAGCTTCAAAGACAGCCCCCGGACTACCAGGAGGATTATAGCTTGAATAAGCCAGGATTTCTCTCAAGTTTTGTAATGGCCAATCTGGAACGAATAATGCCGCACTTGCTGAGAGCAAAACAACAGTTATTACCAGCCAAATTAAAGTACCCCATCTTCGATCTGCGATTGTCCAGATAAGGATAAAGATAATTGGCACTAAGACGAGGTGTGGCTTAATTGTGCTGAATCCTAGCAGGATTCCCGCAAGTTCATCACGGTCTGCTCGCAAGGCTGCAAGTGCTGCTACCAGGGCTAGGGCGACCAGAATCACCGCATTGCCGTTGATCAAGGGTCTCAAACTGTGATACCAAAAAATTGAAAAAATCAAGAAGAATGGCAGCATCCAAATACTCATTCTCCAGCGGGTTAACCTCAAGCTTAGCAACGCCAAACCTATCAATCCGACTTCCAGTAGGGTCATCCATAATGCCCTGGCGAGCTCATAATCACTTATCAAAGCAAAAGGCAAAAAAACAACCACTGAATACAAGGGATAGGCTACCCGTAGCTCGTGTTCGCCTGGCAAGGCAGGTCTGCCGTATGCTATTGTTTGTATTCGCTCTGCCACAGCATCACTGTATGGACTCAATCCATCTACAAACAGCGCCCGTGTACCAACCCAATGGACCAGGAAATCATTCCCCCCCGGATTCTGCTGGACAAAATTATAGTTCCCCCAGGTGATCAACACCAAAACTAGGATGATCAATAGTATTGATAAATACCAGAATCGACTAAATATCGCTGACATGTGAGCACGCATTATCCTTAGTGAGCGGTAAGGTTAATTTTATCCTTTTTTTGGATAACTGCCCCACCTAAGGAAATGTAAAGTAAACAGCAGCTGTTTGATCGACATACCTCCTTTCCCAAGATGGGTGGTGATTAAGTTCTAAAGCCAGATCCGAATCTACCGGCATTATCACCCAATCAACTTCATATTTCTCCAAGACCTCTTGCCAGCCATCCTCTAATACAATCACCTTCTCATACTGGCGAGTTAGATCTTCGCCATAGAAATCTGTCTGACCATCAATAAACACTTCTTGCTGCGGCCAGGCTCGATAAAGTAAGTAGCCTCCCCAGGGAAAATAGTTAAAAACCCGACCTTGTTCAGGCTGCTCGAGGATCCAGTCCACAGCCTCGACGGGAAAAACATTCTCGGAGAATCTGTTTCCCAATCCGCTAGTATCAAGTGTAAATCCACCAATTACTAATCCTGCAATTACAAAAACACCCACCAATGACCAGAGATAACCAATCAGGTTTCGATCTATAATCCTCAGCTTACGGTCAAAATTGATAATATTCCTCGCAAAGTAGGTATCAAGCAAGATAGTGGCACCGATTCCAGCCAATAAAGGTGCTGCGACAACCGCATAGACAGCAATATTGCGAGCGCTGACCAATCCAAATACTGTCCAAAATGTCAGTAGCAAAACCACAGCAAGCGATAATTCCCGCCGATGAAGACTCAACATAAGAATGGAAAGACAGATCATTCCTAAAAATGGCCAGGCGTTAATTTCCTGAAAGTTTGGAGATTGGTATTCAATTGTGTGACTAACCAAATACTGGTTTTGTAAAAAACCAAACGTTGTTTCCCATATCCGCCAGCCTGCAGGATTGAGAAAAGTCAAAAGGATAACAACAAAACCAACAATCAGGAAATTTCTGGTCTGCAAATTACTTTTCTTACGCTCATTTGGCTGGGAAGATTGCTCGTTTTTTGACGAGCTCAGGTTCTGCTTTGTATATAAATGATCGAGAAAATAAATTAGCCAGATCAATATGCCCACTATAAAAGCCCCATGAAAGTTCACCCAAGCTAACATCAAGATGGGCAAAATCCACATCCGCCACTTTCCTGTGGTTCTCCATTTTTCTAATTCCCCGATCCAGATTACGGTAAAAAGCATAGTGAATAGATGCGGTCGAGCCAGCCAATGAATGCTGGCAGCAGCTGCTCCAATTACTGTCATCCCCAGAGACACGAGCAGCATTTTGCTCCGGGTAAGACATTGCCGATATACGAGAGTGAATGTTATCGAAATTAGCAAAGCGCAGAAAATGACAACACCATTTAATCCAGCCGTCTGGTAAGTAAGTGCAAAGGTCACCTGGGCAAGCCATTCGTGTGGGGTGAGGGGTGATCCCTGCATGGTATGAGAGAATATATCCCTGGTTGGGATTGTCCTATTTTCAACAATAAATTTGCCAATGGTCAAGTGGCGCCCTAGATCTCCATCCATATTCATCAAGCGAGGTCCCAACATGATCACGGCAAAGAATAAGGTCAGGAACAAGATATCTTCAAGACGCGGCATAAACACCTGCGACCAAGAAACTTGCTTAATTTTCTGCGTGATTTCTCCAGCGAGGGTGGTCATTCCTCAATCCCCCCCAGCCCGATTTCTCCTGGGTGTACTACCCGGGAAAGCTGGTAATAAATCTGGAAATCTCCGATTTTAGCCTCTTGCCAGTCGACTCCCAAAGATGAAAATCCAGATCGCAGCTGCTGGTCAAGGTTTTCATTGTTGGTCGTGATATAGGCAATTCGTTCGGATTGTTGAACGATCTTATCGTAAGGTTCGTAACGGTCATCTCGGAGGGTATAGCGTAAATCCTGGTGGTATGGCAGTCTGGGGACGAAGATCAGCCGTTCCTCTGAGAGAAAGGCCAACGGATAAGACACCCAATAATTTGTGTATCCAAAATATTCATGATGATCCATCAAGAATTTAATTAATGCTTGGTCATCGCTGTGATCTATTTGTGTAACTGAATCAAACTGGGTAGTAATGCCGGGTGGATTAGCCTGAAAAACTTGCATTGTTCCCCAGACATTAAACAGAATTATTACTCCAACAAGAAACCATACCAATTTTCCCCATCGTTCCTGCCATTTCCATACCGACTTAGAAGCGAATATAGCCATAATAACTGCAACCGGTAAAAAGTATCTGCCAGAGGGATCAGCGCCAAATGGTGACAGGATAAAACCAACAAAAACAGTTATTATCACCCCCACTAACAGTGGAGCATGAGAATATTTCCGATCATTGGGTTCAGTTCTTAGATCGTTCCTGGTTTGATTAATGGCATAAAAGATTACTCCTCCCCAGAAAATCAATACGAGGGGTGCTAGCGGCAAAGCTAACCAGCGAATCTCCCAAGGCGGACGTAATCCAAGCATGACAGTTGAACCAAAAATGCCCAGGTTGACAAGGTGGCGGAATAGCTGGCTCACTAAATTCAATGATTCCACTCCAGAGATTGCACCTCCACCTAATTCAATTAAGAGATTCACAATGCCATCACCGCGAGCGTAAACCCACCACGGGAGCGCTCCGATGGCGATCCCTACAAATGTGATCCCCCATATCCTCGTTTGATTTGCTGATATTTGATTTGGATTAACTAACAATTCGCCTGTCTCTATTCTTTGCCTGGGTTTAAGACTGTTTCTAAAGACGGATTTCTGCCTGGAGCGATTCAATATCCAGGCCAGGTAAACGAAGGCTGGTATGGCGTAAACGAGAGTTAGACCAAACACCCACAGCCCAAACCCAGCCAAAAATCCAAGGCCGAACCAGGGGATGATGGTTACTTTTCCCTTTGGCTCCCAGATGTCTTGGGCGATTTTAACTGTGGTGATTAAGATCAAATTCCCAATCACCAACATTTCACCATAGCCCCCCAAAGATACTGTGGTGTATAAGCTTGTATTGATATTCGGTATCGCTAAGAACCAGGCCGCCAGGATTCCCACCTTCCAATTACCGGTTAGCTGTCTTCCCAGTACTGCAGTTGTGCAAATGGTAATTGAATAAAGGATAATCTGCACGAGTCTGATCCCAAATACTTGTTCGCCAAATATTTTAAAAACTCCCGCGATCAGATACGCATCAAGACTCCCCATATAGGCCTGACCATAAAAGAAGTAAGGTCTATCTCCCTGAAGGATATGTTTTGCCATTAAGGCCACGATCGCTTCATCGGAATTAAAAGGCACAACACCAGCAGACAATAATCCCAATTTAAAGGATGCCGCCGCGATTACCGCGCCAGAAAGCAGCAGAATCCATATCCATGAAGTCTTGTTTTGCATTACAGAACTGTCAATCACCATCCAATCTGCTTGGCATATAATTTCATTTGTATTGTAGTCTTTAACACCAAGCGACTGAATTACACTTCTGTTAATTATGCGTAAAGTCTTCTCTGCTCACTGGTTCTTCATCCTGACACTACTTATGCTGTCCATTTTTTATATTAGCGGTGTGTCAAAAGTCCCCTTCCATCCAGATGAAAGCACTTTGATCTACATGAGCGCCGATTTCGAAAATCTTTTCTCTGATCCTCTTTCCATGAGTTGGAAAGCTGGCGATCCAATTCCTGATACCGTTCGCTACAGGATGATCGATGCTCCAATCACGCGCTATCTACTGGGATTTGGTAGATCAATTAATAAAAAAACAGCTCCACAGGTTGACTGGGATTGGTCGGCAACTTGGGAAGAAAACGCAATTGCTGGCGCGCTCCCAGATGAACGCTTGCTGCTCACAGAAAGACTGGTGGTTGCAAGTTTATTCCCCCTTACTATCCTATTGTTATATTTGATCGGATTGAAATTTGATGGCAGATTTCTGGGGATATTGATCGTTCTGTTGTTCAGCTTAAATCCGTTGATCTTACTCCATACCCGGAGAGCGATGGCTGAGGGAGTCTTGGTCTTTGGGCTCGTTCTGACTCTTTATTTCATGTTAAACCTTGAAAAATATCCCTTCCTGGTAGGATTGACAGCAGCTCTGGCCTTCAACGCCAAGCATTCCGCTTTCGTGTTAATCCCAATCGGGTTTTTTGCAGTCTGTTGGCCAATTTTCTCAAATTCTCGGAGTTTTTCTCGCCTTGCTTCAAACGCGTTTCAATATTTATCAGGTTTATTCCTATTGACATTACTGCTAAATCCGTTCCTCTGGCACAATCCAGCTACAGCCGCGTTCAAAGCACTCGAGCAGCGCGAAGCTCTGCTCGCCAAGCAGCAAGCAGATTTCACGGAGTGGTTTCCAGGACAAGTCCTTGAGAGTCCAGTTGAACGCGCCACGGTCATGTTAGCGCAGATAATCATCGCTCCCCCAATCTTTGCTGAAGTTGGAAATTATCTTGAAGACACCAGGAAGACAGAAATTGAATACCTTCAGACCCCAGGAAATGTTGTCGGTCGCAATTTAATTTCCGGTGGTCTCCTCCTAGGATCAATGTTTCTTGGTTCACTGATATTAATCCGAAGAATATTGATTTGCGGACCAGGCAAACACCGAAACTCAACCATACTTCTACTTTCAATGGCTGTTCTGATGGTTGGGTATATCCTTTTGATCCCTCTGGCATGGCAGCGATATTCTGTGCCTTTAATTCCATTTACTTCAATAATCGCCGGGATAGGTTTGGTTTGGGGGATCAAAAACTCCCGCAGGATTTTTTTCCACGGGAGTTTATCTTCACGATTATCCCAAATACTCACGCAGTTTTCTACGAATAGCAGGATGCCTTAATCTGCTTAGTGCCTGAGCTTCGATTTGACGGACGCGTTCGCGAGTAACCCCCATTTTCCTTCCAACCTCTTCGAGAGTGTATGCCTGACCATCTAGAAGACCGTAACGCAGCTGTAAAATGCGAACTTCTCTAGGCGGTAATCCATCCAGTACACTCTCAAGATGTTCACGCAACAAATTATAAGTCGCTGTATCATCTGGGGCTGGTAATTCGTCATCCTGGATGAAGTCTCCCAAGACCGAATCTTCCTCATCGTCGGTCGGTGTTTCCAGGGAAAGCGGCCGTCTGGCAACCTGGATCATGTTCTCAACTTTTTGAGGGGTTACTTCAAGAGCCACAGCCAGTTCTTCTACCGACGGATCGCGTCCTAACCGCTGAGTAAGCTGATGCTGGACTCGCAGCAACTTATTGATTTGATCTCCCATGTGGACGGGAACACGAATAGTTCGACCCTGATCGGCGATTGCCCTGGTTACTGCCTGCCGGATCCACCAGGTCGCATACGTGCTGAATTTATGCCCGCGGCGATAATCAAACTTCTTTGCTGCTCGAATCAGGCCGATATTCCCCTCCTGGATCAAATCTAAAAATGGGACTCCCCGGCCCATGTACTTCTTTGCCACGCTGATCACCAACCGAGAGTTCGCCGTGATCAAATGCTCTCGGGCAGCCCAACCATCCTCAATCAACATCTGTAATTCCTGGCGACGACGAGGAGTAACATTTCCTCGGGCCAGTTCCTCCCGGGCCAAGCGTCCACGCTCGATTCTTTGGGCAAGCTCGACCTCTTCGACTGCAGTCAATAACGGAACCCGACCGACCTCTTTCAAATAAAGCCCTATCGTGTCATCAGTGTCGATATTCGCAAGATAGTTATCCTCGGAAGTACCAACTTGTCCTGGTTCCTCTTCGCTTTCTTCCCCCTCAGTTAATTCCTGATCGGTCGGTCCACCGAGTCCAGGATCTTCTATATACGCGATTCCAGCACTCACCAGTGCAGAAAATGCTTCTTCTAACTGGTCGACATCTTGCTCAGCTTCAGGAAAGAATTGCAGAATATCGTCATAGGTTACAAAAGATTTCTTCCTACCCAGCTCAATTAATTTTGCTACTGCATTATGACGATCTTCTTGTTCTTCGATAGAACTTAGCAGTTCTTCATCAATCATTTGTTCTCCAAAACCATATAAACTCAGGTAATTTATATCTGAATTTACTAACCAGAATACATCATTTCCAACCCAAAATCAATACCCAATTCGAATTACTTCCCCGATAATCATTTATTTGGAATTTTTTGATTGATTTGAGTAACAAAAGAGATTGAAAACGCTGATATTCCTACTTTCACCCAATCTACAGAAGAAAAAGCACAGCGAAGAAACCAAATCGCCAGTGCTTTATTATGATTTGACCAATCCCTTAGCTGCGAAGAAATGCGATTGTCATTGCTAAGGTATTTTTCTTCCTTTACCGTGTAACACTATACAATAAATGAAATATCAAAGTCAAGTAATTACTTTGGTTCTAATATAATCCTAATGTATTTATGGTTCTTGACACATTTGCATCCCCCTTGTACAATCTGACCAGTTTTCACAAATCACAAATCTGGTGATAAAAATCCAACGAATCATGCAGTATTAATTTAGAAAAACGATTAATGTCCAAGAGACGTTGATTTTAACGTCCCTACAACTGCTAGGGGAGAAAGAAGCAAGATCAATCCCAGAACCAGTTGACAGAGCAATTCCTAAAACAAAACCCAAATATCCTATCTGGAGGAAGTAACAACATGTATGGACTTGACACCTTTGAACAAATAGCAATCTGGAGCGTCTTGGCGATAGCAATTATCGGCTTGCTATACGCAGTGTTTCTGCGTTATCAGGTATTACAAGAGGATAAAGGCACACCAGAGATGCAAAAAGTCTGGAATGCCATCCGAGAAGGTGCCAATGCCTATCTGCGACGCCAGCTGGTTACGATCTTACCTTTGATACTCATCCTGACTATTGCTCTTTTTGCTTCAATCTACATCGTCCCCCCTACTCCTGAGGCTTCGGTTTGGTATTGCATGGTTGTTAAAGGGGCTCCTATTGAATTAGCAGAGGAATGTGTCGAGTCGCTCACCGTTGCTGAAAATCAGCAGATACGATTGTTTATTGGTATTGGACGGGCTTTTGCATTCGTCTTGGGAGCCGGGTTTTCCTTAGCGGTCGGGCAAATCGGCATGCGGATGGCCGTTCAAGGAAATGTTCGGGTAGCCTCTGCAGCAAGGTACTCCTTCGGCGATTCCTTACGAATTGCTTATCGCTCAGGGACTATCACCGGTATGCTAACCGATGGATTGGGCCTTTTTGGCGGCACAGTGATATTTATGATATTTGGGGTTGCAGCCCCCGATGCCCTGCTGGGATTCGGTTTCGGTGGCACATTGTTGGCGCTCTTCATGCGAGTTGGGGGTGGTATTTATACGAAAGCCGCAGATGTTGGTGCTGACCTGGTTGGAAAGATTGAGGCTGGTTTAGCGGAAGATGACCCTCGTAATCCAGCAGTCATTGCCGATCTCGTTGGTGATAATGTTGGTGATTGCGCAGGGATGGCAGCCGATATTTTCGAATCTTATGAAGTTACGATCGTATCGAGCTTGATCCTCGGCGTAGCACTATTCAGCCTAACCGGTCATGTTGAGTGGATTATCTTCCCGCTCCTGGTCCGGGGAATCGGTGTTCTTGCCTCCATTATTGGAACTTACAATGTTCGCGGCAGCAAAGGTATGAGTGGAGACGCAATGCGGGCAATTTTCACTGGCTTTCTCACCTCTGCGGCGATATCGGTAGTCCTATTTGGAATCATTGCTGTGCTTTACATGCAAGGTGTTCCAGGTGGATGGTGGCGGCCATTTCTAGCTACCACAGCCGGTGTATTATTGGCAATTTTCATCGATCGGTTGACGGATTATTTCACCGGTTCACATGCCAAACCCGTACAGGAGATAAAGAAGTCAGCTGACACCGGGACTGCAACTCTGATTCTCTCTGGTATCTCAACTGGTTTCGAATCATCAGTGTGGTCCATCCTGCTCTTGGCTGGCACAATTTTTGCATCCATTGTCATATTTGGCGACATAACCACTGATCCTATGCTCGATTTCACATATATTCTCTATGGTGTCGCCTTAACTGGTATCGGGATGTTGACTTTAACCGGAAATAACGTGGCAATGGACTCATTTGGCCCAATTGCAGATAATGCTAATGGTATAGGTGAAATGGCCTGGCATGAAAAGGATGACGAGGAAACAAGAGGCGCCAAGAAGATTATGGCTGACCTCGATGCAGTTGGCAATACAACCAAAGCTATCACGAAGGGAATTGCCATCGGCTCTGCAGTTATTGCCGCAGTTTCATTGTTTGGCTCCTTCATTACCGAAGTCAGTCGGGTTGATCCCACTGCGCTCGTCGACGGCATCCGGGTATCGATGCCAAGTGTATTTGTTGGAATGTTGATTGGTGGCGCGGTGCCCTGGTTATTCTCTTCTTTTGCAATATTAGCTGTCAGCAGAGCGGCGTCATTAATAATCATTGAGGTTCGCCGCCAGTTCAGCCTTGGCGTCCTTGAGGGGAAGGTGGAACCTGATTACGAACGTCCAGTGGAAGTTTCCACCAGCGCTGCACAGAAAGAACTGGTTCCATTAGCTCTAATTGGCGTTCTCTCTCCAATTTTTGTTGGCCTTGTCTTTCAGGTGGAAGCTTTGGGAGGATTCCTGGCTGGTATAATCTTATCGGGACAACTTCTGGCAGTCTTCCTCAATAACTCCGGGGGGGCATGGGACAACGCAAAAAAACTGATTGAAGATGAACCAGCAGAACCAGAAAACAACTTGGGCAAGGGTTCCGAGCGTCACAAAGCAGGTGTGGTAGGCGATACAGTAGGAGATCCTTTCAAAGACACAGCTGGACCAGCGCTAAACCCGATGATCAAAGTTGTAAATCTGGTTGCATTGATCGTGGCACCGATTGTTGTCGTTTATAAAAGCCTGGGTTTCACTGGCTGGTTGGTCGTAGTACTGGCTGTAGCTGCATTGATTTGGGCAATCTATCAAAGCAAGAAACCCGCAGCTAGTCTCAAAGAAGTCGATGCAACACCATCGACGGGAGATTAATTATCACCTCTAAGTATTTTGGAAAGGGGTAAGTATATGGCTCGTATATCTCTACGTGCCTATAATCGCGATATTGAAGCGATGATCGATGGAGGTCAGATCGACGAGGCCTTCGCGCACTGCCGGTATATCCTCGAGAGTTATCCAAAACATATTGACACTTATCGATTAATGGGAAAGGCACTACTAGAAGCCCAACGGTTTGGCGATGCTTCTGATGTATTTCATCGTGTCTTATCGAGCGTACCCGATGACTTTATTGCCCATCTCGGGATGAGCATCATTCGAGAAGACGAAAGCAATCTTGACGCTGCAATCTGGCATATGGAACGTTCCTTGGAAGTCCAACCTTCTAATGCGGCAGTTCAAGTAGAACTGCGCCGGTTGTATGGCTTGAGGGATGGACTCACTCCCCAAAAAATCCAGCTCACACGCGGAGCCTTGGCTCGGATGTCTGCCAAAAGTAATCTATACACACAGGCTATCGCAGAACTCAGAACTGCGTTGAGTAATGACCCTCAACGACCTGATCTATTGGTGGTATTGGCCGAGATGTATGCCCAAACTGGTGCACGCATGGAGGCCGTGGAAACGTGTAACTCGTTAATCAGCAAACTGCCATATTGCCTGGTTGCCAATCGCATTCTGGCAGATATTCTCCCCGAAACAGAACATGCAGATAAAGCGCAAGAATACAAGGATCGGTTGGCCGAATTAAATCCTTATTACGCCCAGTTATCACCAGTTGCTCCAACGATCGAACAGGTCCCTGATGGTGCAGTGACCATCGAACGCTACGAATATCCCGGCGAGAGGATCGAAACACAACAAACTGCACAACCTGAATGGGCAGCAACTTTAGGTGTCAATATTGATGAGGAAGTTGACATCGAAGAAGAGACTCCTGATTGGTTGAGGGAAGAAGATCAACCAAGCGCACCTGCACTGGTTCCTGAGGATGAAGCCCAGGTCTCCACTGATGAGCCATCAGAATTGGCAATGGTAGAAGAACAGCTCCCTTCCGAGGTTTCAGAAGAAGACGAAGAGCTGCCAGATTGGATGAAATCGATTGCTGAAGGTGATGAATCGAGCGAAGAACTTCTTATAGAAAGTGAGCAAGAGATTGAGTTGGAAGCAAGTGATGAATTGGCAGAAAGCGAACCAACAAAGGTCAAAGAAACCTCTCCAGAAATCGAACCTGATCACCAAGCTGATGAACCTCTTGAATCAGAACCTCTACCAGATTGGATGAGTGAGGTTGAGGTAGCAGAGGAGGATGAGCTCCCGACCGAAGTTGCCGCATCAACAGTCGAAGATGTACCTGATTTTGAAGAAATCACTTCTGTTGATGAGGAAGATGTTCAGGAATCCTTAGAAATTGTGGATGAATCCGAAGAATTAGAAACGCCTGAATGGCTGCGTGAAGCGATGGAAGAACCTGAAGATGAAGAATCTCATCTTCCGGCAGCTGCTGGAGTGGCTGCTGCAGCTGGGATAACTGCTCTCCTATCTGATGATGACGAACAAGATGTTTTGGAAGATCGGGAAAGCTCTAAAATTTTGCCAGAGGACGAAGATCTCACTCCAGCATTCGACCAGCCATCGGAAGAAGTCTTCGAATCCGAATCCGAAGAAGAAGAAGCTGAAACAGAATTTCTAACTGAAGAGCCTGTAATCGAAGATGGTATAGAGTCTGCTGCAGCAGGTATTGCTGGTGCAGCTGTCGTGGCGGGAGCAGCATTAGCAGGGGATGATGAAGGAGAAGACAAAGACATAGAGACCGAATCCGGGATGCTCACGGACGACTCAGACGTAGTCGCTGAATTACCGGTTGGTGATGCCCAGGCAGATGCCGACATACCAGATTGGCTGCAGGACCTTGGTGAAGATATTGGTGAGCAACCTGCTTCACCGGAGGAACCTGCCCTTCAAGATGAGCTCATTCAGGAAGATGAGCCAGATATACACCTTCCAGTCCCTGGCGAAGATTTTGCGGAACCAGAACCCTCTGAAGAGGCTCCCGTGGCTTTCGCTGAATCAGCCAGCAACCTGCCAACCGAAGTCGCCGGTGAGGAAGATGAATTAACACCTGAATTCACCGATGCGATTCCGGATTGGCTATCCGAAGTCTCTCCTGAAGGTATACCGGATTTAACTTCTAAAGAAGAAGGCTTGGAGGATGAGCTAGCTGAAATTGTCCAGGCTGAAATACCTGACTGGCTGCGCAAGATGGAATCAGAGCACAAAGCCGAACTTGCTGCAGCTGGTGAAACTGAAATTGCTCAGGGCCTTGAATTTGACTCAGATGTCACAGAAATCGCCGGAGAGGATGTTCCCTCCTGGTTGATGTCTGCCATGGAAACTGAATTATCTGAAGAACCAGCTGAAATCAGTGAGGTGACTGATATTGGTGAAATTATCTCCTATGAAGAGCAGGTCGAGGATTATCTCGTTGAGGAAGATATCCCGTCAGAACCTGAATTTGAGGAAGAAATCGTTCCAGAGATTGAGCCTGCAGAAGCAATGGCCGCCGCGGCCGTCACAGCTGAGATTCTAGCACCAGACGATCAAGATGAAATCTCCGAACAAGCGATTGAACCAGAAGAGCAAGTTGAAGTTGAGGTAATTGAGGAAGAAATCGTTCCAGACATTGAGCCTGCAGAAGCAATTGCAGCTGCTGCAATTACGGCTGAGATTCTATCAACAGATGATGAGGATGAAATCTCCGAGGAAGTGATTGAACCGGAGGGGCGGCTCGAAGTGGAGGAATTTGAAGAGGCAGTCGAGGCTGAAGTCGAAGAACCGATCGAAGTTATTGAGGAGATCCCTGAACCTGCTGTCCAAGAACTCCCTGCTGATGAAATTCCTCTTGAGGGGGACACCCAACCAGTTGCAATCCGGATTCCAGAGAGTGAAATTGAAGACGAACTTGTTGCTGAGCTTGAAGAAGAAGAAGAAATTGCTGAAGTCACGATAGACGATGAAGTTAAACATCCCGTCTCTATGGAGGTTGATGAAGCACCGTCCACTTTAGCTGAAGATGAACCGCTAACTCCAGAAGATGAGGATGCAGCGATGGCCTGGCTCGAAAGCTTAGCTGCCAAACAAGGGGCTGCCGAAGAGGAACTGTTGACCGCCCCCGAGGAACGTCTGGAAGAGCCGCCGGAGTGGGTACAGGAAGTAGCTGCCGAGGAGGAAAGCCTCGAAGAAATCGAGCAGGAAGAAAAGGTAGACACAGCTGCTGCAGCAGCTCTGGCAGGTTTAGCAGCTGGTGCGATCCTGAGTGACAAGGAAGAGGATGAATTGGCTGCAGAAGAGGTCTCCGAGCCGGTTGAACCCTCCTCCGAATGGATTCCGGAGGTTGTTGAAGAGGTAGAAGAACAGCCAGAACCGGAAACCGAGGAGATGGCTCCAGTGTTGGAGGAAGAAATTGATTTGGGTGAACAACCTGAAGAGCCAACCGAACCCCAGGCTGAAGTTGCAACAACAGTGGTGGATCAAGAGATTGAACCGGTGGAAGAGACGATCACTCCGCCTGAAGAAGAGATATTAACCGAACAGATCGCAGAAGAACCTGCCGAGGAGATTCCTGATTGGCTCAGTGGTTTGGCTGAGGAGGAAGAAGAGGCCGCGCTTGAACCTGTGCCAGAGGAATGGACTCCTGCAATGCTGGTTGAAGAAGAAACTGCACCCGATGACATCAAAGAGCCAATTGAAGAGAAAATTGACTTGAATGCTGCTTCTCTCGCACAGCTGGAGAGAATTCCTGGCATCGGTTTCATACACGCGCAGAGAATTTTGGAATACCGGAATCAATCCGGCGGTTTCAAAAGCCTGGATGATCTTGAAAAAGTGCACGGGCTTACTCCCGAGATGGTCCGTGAACTCCAGAATCACCTGACTGTGGAAGTGGTTGTTGAGGCCATACCTGCAGTATCTAGCCACCCAGATTTGCAGGATGCCTGGACCAAAATCAATGAAGGTGAAGTCGATGCTGCTGTCAGCCACTACACCGAGATGATCAATCGCGATGAACATCTAGATGAAGTGATCCGAGACCTTCAGGAAGCGCTGGTTAAATATCCCCAGGATGCTTCCCTTTATCAATCCTTGGGGGATGCATACATGCATTCAAACATGCTTGATGAAGCCTTGGATGCTTACAACCGGGCTGAAGATCTAATAAAATAACTCAGGAGGAACATTGGAGCGTACACTCGTTTTAGTAAAACCTGATGGAGTTCAGCGCGGCCTGATTGGAGAGGTGATCTCCCGGCTTGAAAATCGCGGCCTGCGCATCGTTGGGGCCAAATTCTTGCAGGTTAGCAGAGAATTGGCTGAAACTCATTACGCAATTCATAAAGGAAAACCTTTCTACGATGGCTTGATTGCTTACATTACCTCCGCCCCCGTCATGGCGATGGTGTGGGAAGGACCGAGTGCCATCACCGCCGTCCGCCAGACGATGGGAAGTACACGTCCCACAGAAGCAACTCCGGGTTCATTGAGACATGATTTCGCACTTGAGGTCGGTCGAAACCTGACCCACGCCTCTGATTCAGTTGAAAATGGTGTCGCAGAAGTGTCTTTATGGTTCACTGAACGGGAGTTGGTTAGCTGGCAACGTGCCACAGATTCCTGGATATTTGAATAGACTCTCCCCAGATAATTGAGCTGTCTCCCTGAGAGATTGGGAGGCAGCTTGTGATTTAACCAAAACACAAATGCATAAAAGATAAGAGCTTTCGATTTTTTTTAAGCCCAAATCGAGCCAGGAAGATCAATTTTCATTTTTTCATTCTAGGTTATAATCACCAAATTAGGTAATATTTCCTTCTTTCAAGAGGTATTTAATGGTATCCGCAACACCCAATATTGAAGCACGCCTCCAACGCATCTTACCTACAGTCCGGAAACCTGGTCGCTATACTGGCGGAGAATTGAACCAGATCTTGAAGGATTGGGAGCAGGTCGATACCCATGTTGCGCTGGTTTTTCCTGATATATATGATCTTGGGATGTCCAATTTAGGTTTGGCCATCCTCTACGAAATATTAAACCGACGCCAAGATACATTAGCAGAACGTGTTTTCTCTCCCTGGATTGACATGGAGGCAGCCCTTCGCGATAGTGGCATCCCGCTTTACTCATTAGAATCCAAGCACCCGGTAGCTGATTTCGACATCCTGGGGATATCTCTCCCTTATGAGACCCTCTACACGAATACCTTGAATATGCTAGACCTAGCAGGTATTCCGCTATTCAGTGCTCAACGGACAGAGACTGACCCGTTAATTATCGCCGGAGGTCATGCAACTTTCAACCCAGAACCGATGCATCCTTACATCGATGCTTTTGTCATCGGTGAAGGTGAAGAGGTTATTAATGAAATTGTAGACACCCACCAGGATTGGAAACTGAATGGCTCAACCCGGGAATCTCTGCTTGAAGATTTAGCCCTGCTCGAAGGCGTTTACGTTCCATCATTTTATGAGACTCGCTACAACGAAGACGGCACCTTGGCAGGTATTGATAAAATCAATCAGGCCGCATCTTTGCCAGTTCTTAAGCGCATTGTTCCGGAACTTCCACCACCCCCAACCAATCTGGTTGTGCCTTATGTAGATACCGTTCATAACCGCATTCCAATTGAGATCATGCGCGGCTGCACCCGTGGTTGTCGATTTTGCCATGCTGGCATGGTCACCCGTCCTGTGCGCGAACGCTCCGTGGAAGAAATCGTTGAAGCAATTGAAGAAGGGGTAGCCAATACTGGCTTCGAAGAAATTGGCCTGCTGTCCCTATCATCATCTGACTACACGCATATTTTGGAGCTTGTGAAGGCGGTCAACCAGCGTTTTTCTGGACGCCACTTATCCATCTCCCTGCCCTCACTGCGCATCGAGACTGTTTCAGTTGATTTAATGGATCAGATCAAGGATGAGCGCCGCAGTGGATTCACCCTTGCGCCAGAAGCAGCCACCGAAAAAATGCGCCAGATCATCAATAAACCGGTCAGCACCCAGCAGGTGTTGGACACCGCACGGGAAGTGTACTCCCGCGGTTGGCCAACACTCAAGCTGTATTTCATGATCGGGCACCCATCCGAGACCTTGGAAGATGTACAGGCGATTATCGATCTATGCAAGGCTGTGCTCAAAGAAGGACGGAAGGTAATTGGTCGCCGCGCAAAGCTGCATGCCGGGGTTAGCACATTTGTACCCAAACCACACACGCCTTTCCAATGGTCTCCCAGCGATACTAAAGTAAGCATACTCGCCAAGCAAGAGCTGCTCAAGAATCAACTGCGCGGCAAAGGCCTCAAGCTGACCTGGACCGATCCGGATGAAACCATGGTGGAAGCTTGGCTTTCCCGCGGAGACCGCCGTCTCGCTGAGGTTGTATATCAGGCCTGGCTGCACGGCGCGAAATTTGATGCCTGGAAGGATCAGCACGACTTCCAGGCCTGGATGAACGCCTTCGACAAAGTTGGTTTAAATCCAGATTTTTATACTCACCGTGAGCGAAATGTGACCGAAGTGCTCCCGTGGGACCATATCAGCACTTCGGTTCGTAAGCAGTTTATGGTCCAGGACCTCTTCCGCAGCCAGGAAGGTGAAACAATGGATGATTGCCGCCACAGCTGTTATGCATGTGGTGTGCTCCCTACTTTTGCGGATGCACGTCGAGAACATCCTGGTGAAGGTTGGGGATGTCCTGACGTTTCCCCACGCGGGAAGAAATCTGAACTTATCCAGGTCTCTGTTCCTACATCTGATGCTTGAAAAAACCCAAAAACCTAATCTAAACGGTAAATCACAAGCTGTTATACGTATCAGAGTGGAATTTGCCAAGTCAGAGACCATGCGATTTACATCCCATCTTGACCTTTACCGGGCTTGGGAGCGTCTTCTTCGTCGGGCAGGGATTCCGCTTGTGTTCAGCCAGGGCTACAACCCGCGTCCCAAGCTGCAGCTGGCAGCTCCCCTCCCCTTGGGTATCACCAGCCGCGCCGAGATCATCGATTTCTGGTCAACAGAATCCCCATTTGTTGTTGATACGATCAAACTACAATTGGTTGAATCTGCACCCCCGGGTATCGAAATTCAGACTATTGAAATGATTGATCCGGCTGCACCCCCACTCCAAAAAAAAGTTGTTGCCGCACAATACCAGGTCACATTGCTCGACAACGTCCGTGATCTCGACCGGAAAATTGAAGCCTTGCTGGCTGCTGAGTCGATCATGCGGGAGAGACGGGGAAAAACCTACGATCTGAGACCGCTGGTCAAAGAATTATCCGAGGTACCGGGAGACCCTCAACATCTGATTATGCTCTTGAACGCAGGAGAAGGCTCCACCGGCAGGCCGGAAGAAGTGCTTCTAGCTCTGGGAATCCAACCAGAGAACACCTGTATTGAGCGCACAAGACTAATCTTTCATGATTCATGATTGAATAGTTATAGATAAATTCTTTCCTATGCTCAAGCAGGGTTAGCAATCTTGCTCCCAATCTCCCTCTTCCATTCTCGATTAGGTATTGAATCATGCGGTCAAATAGGGAGATTACAAATCTCCCGACAGCATAATTTCCAAACAAATCAATCTTCCCCTCTTCCAGGCTCGAGCAGGATTTGTAAACCTGCTCTTTGTCCGGATGATAGCGCATCTCCGGATCAGCACTCAGGTTTCCAAGCAGGAAAGCCTTGACATAGCCGTTTGCCGATCCACCACCATTTTGATCACTCATTACACACTCCTTATCGAAAAAATTTACCCGCTCGTGAGGGTCAGGCGGTCGGGAAGGGTTCGAACCTCCGTCTTCCTCAATCCTGTCAAGGTGTTCTGCCCATTGAAATACCGATCTGTGCTACGTATGTTTAATAACTGTGACAGAGTGCCGAGTGAATCATTACTATGCCATTCTGTCAAGAGCCAACTAATAAGAATGCAGGTTCCCCTAGTTCTCTGCAGCCAGTTCGTATTGAACTACAAAGTCAACCCTCTGACGTGAGCCCGGGTCTGTGCCGGGATGGGGCTATGACCCCCTGTGAAATTCCCCCCATGGGGCGAACCTAAAAACGATAGTTGTAAACCCGATTTAGTTGACATAAAATATCTTGAATGATATAAACTAAACATACTATTCTTGTCGGATATATATAAACTCGTATTTAGACAAAAGAATGAAGCCTGATCTTTGATCAGGTTGAAAAAAAGGTACCTTAATAATCGAATAAAAGCGGTTCAGGTCGAAGCAGGATGCTTGTTGACCACATTGAAGCGCAGTTTAGGTGTTCTGCGTTTACCTTGTGGCCATCCTGGTGATTTTCCACGCATTTTCGGTTTCCTAGCCGGAGAGCCAAACTGTGCAAAAATCAAAGGCCAGCTCTGTTGAACACGCTGAGGTGTAAGTTTGGGCTGTGGTTTCTGCCAAGGCAAGGGATTGTCTTGCACAATTGGACGAGAAAGGAAGAGCAACCAAATCGCCAGTGCGACCAACCAACTCCAACGATCACCGAATTCTTTATGTTGGAATTGGGGTGTGGTCCAACCGAGACGCCGTTTGCGGAAACGGATATTCGGTTCGACAGGCCAACGATGGATATAAGCCTGCCAAATGACCTGGGCATTGACCACCAAATTGTTTGGAATTGTAGATGGCGCTTGCCAACCTAACCAAATCGGCTGGGGTGGTTTGTCCCTTTCCAGATGAATACTGGCCCGGATCACATCCATGGGCACATCGGCATCGTTTTTGCCATGCAGATTGTTCCAACGCTCCAATTTCACTCGTCCCAGTTTGGCATGTTCAAGGGTAATGATTTCATCCGGAGTTTCCCAAGTTTCCGGCTCCTTGAAAGCGAAGCATTTGCCGTGAATTCTTGGTCGCCCACGCTTCCTTTTCTTGGGCTGTTCCGGAACCTGATACAGGACCCGATCTTGACGCAAACGCACTACAATTCCGCAACCTTGACTTTGCAAAGGGCGCAGGAACTTGGCATTGCCATACTTGCCATCGGCAGCAACGATATCCAGTACACTCTGCTGGTCTGCCCGGTTTTCACTGAGTTGCTGGACCTGAGTAACGCCCATCTCCGCAGCAGTCATCTGACTCGGAATGCGTTTGACGCTCACCGAGAGAGACCAACTTTGATGGGCTTCTGGCACCCAATCCAGCAGACTGTAGGGATAACCAATGCAAACCGAACCTCCATTCACCGCTGCTGTAGGATGATAAACATACTGACGGTCATCCATCGTCCGTGCTCTCGGCCTTGGCCAGGCACTGCCGTCCAATGAATAGTGTTGGATACCTTCTTGCGGTACCTGCTGCGCCAGATGACAGCTCAACCATTCTTCTTCTACAGTTCCCCGCTCAATCGCCTTGTACAAACTATGCCATTGACGTTGAAAGGCTTTGGAGAGGCTCAGCATTGGAAACGATGATAACCCTCCGGTCAAACAGATCGCATCCAGTGCTTCGCTCAAAGCGTCTCGCTGTTTGCCAAATCCATGGTCATGAACCGCTTGACGAAATTCGATTATTTTGTTAATGTGCTCTTGGGTAGTTTTCTTTTTGTTCACACATAAAGTTTCTACCCTTGGGCAGTTCCCGACAAGGGTTCTGCCCTATTTTTGTCTAAACTCGAGTATAAAAAGGAGAAATAAAATGGCGAAGAAAAAAACTTATGGCCCCATATTTGTGGTCGAGGTGAAACCAAAGAGCGGAAAGAGGACCAGGTTGCAGAATTATAAAAAAAAGGTCAAGGGGAAGCCAGACATGAAGCCAACTGAAAACCCCAAGGTAACCAAAAACAAAGGCGACAGGCTACGGATCATCGTGAAAGATATTTATGCAATTAATGGTGATATTGTCGGAGCTGATGGCCGGAGTTATAACTATGTAATCGACGATCCTGTGAATGGGGAAGCCGCAAAGCTTTATGTTAAGATGGATGACGTTAAGTACACAGGTTTGTGGGGAGAAATTTACACTGTT
The DNA here is from genome assembly GCA_041558875.1 of Anaerolineales bacterium. Lineage (GTDB taxonomy): Bacteria > Chloroflexota > Anaerolineae > Anaerolineales > UBA4823 > PFL25. Next base: position 502 of record JBFFEL010000023.1, on the reverse strand, counting down.
AAGAAAGGGGATAATTTAACCAAAATCGCGAAAGATGTACCCGGATACGGATTTAGCAACAAATCCTTTGTGGATTTGATTTATGAAGCTAATAAGGATGTGATTGGTAAGGATAAGAACCTCATTAAACCGGGACAGAAACTGTGGATTCCTGGGTTTAGAAGGGGATAACCTCCTCATCCTGGTTTTGTTGGACCCTAGAAATGAATATAGGGCTGGGGGGAGAGTTTGGCGCGTTCGCTAACGCGGGTCTTGGCAACTTGGAATAAAACAAATTTATTTTATAACTTATCACCCGTCTGAGTAACTGATATTTTATTAGATCGATTGACTCACCTTTGTAGATTATGTATACTAGTAATGTAGCATAACCCCATTGTCGCGGTGGGGCAAAAATCCAACATATCAACGCACCTAGCCCGACCTCGCGTGAGGTCGGGCTTTTTTTCGTATGATCACCCAGAATAAAGGAGGGAGAAATGATAGGGCTATTTCGGTATAC
>JBFFEL010000022.1:0-43630 GCA_041558875.1 Anaerolineales bacterium | reverse complement strand
CTGATCGGGTTTAAACAACTGCGGTTCCGCAACCTCTGCCAACATCACAAAAAAATCCAGATGACGCTTGCAAGCTGCCAATTCTTCCCCTGTGTTTGCTAACTTTACACTGGCATAATCGCGGATAGTTTCCAACATCCGATATCGTGCCTCCTCCCCGGGCCTCCGCTGGGCTAAAACGAGTGATTTCCTGGTCAACAGGGATAAGATATCCAGCACATCATCTGGCAAGATTTCTCCACCCGCGCCGACTGCCTCGGCTGCCGCGACAGACCAGCCTCCATTGAATACGGATAGTCGCTGCAACACTTTTTGTTCTTTCTCCGTGAGAAGGTCATAACTCCAATCAAGCGTTGCGAGCAGCGTTTGGTGGCGCGGCAATGCCGTGCGACTCCCGCCGGTTAGCAACCGAAAGCGATCATCTAACCGGGCGGCTATCTGTTCAATCCTCAGAGCCTGGACCCGAGCCGCAGCCAACTCTATTGCCAATGGTATGCCGTCCAACTCATAACACAATCTTCCGATGGCCATTGCATTCTTTTCAGTTAGCGTGAAATCCGGCTTCATTATCGCGGCTCGATCGATAAAGAGACGTACGGCATCATAAGCATGAAAATCTGATGGCTTGATGAGGTCAGGATCTGGAGCTGACAATGTCGGGACGTGGAAGACTCGCTCACCAGGAATACCGAGGACCTCCCGACTCGTAACCATGATCTTCAGATCAGGGCAACCTTTTAGCAAATATTCGGTTAATCGGGCGCAAGCATCCAGAAGGTGTTCGCAGCTATCGAGTACGAGCAAAATATCCTTAGAGTGTAACGCATCAGCGATCGATTCACTCAAGGTTTGATTCGATGCTTCGCGAACTCTCAATGCTTTTGCTGCAGCTTGTGGGACCAGATTTGAATCTGCCAGGTCTGCCAGTTCAACCCACCATAAACCATCGTTGAACATACCCTGGATTTCATTCGCCACTTGAATAGCCAGGCGGGTCTTGCCGGTTCCGCCAGCTCCAGCAAGCGTCAAAAGGCGGGAGTTCATCAACAAGCGCGTGGTTTCCTTAATTTCCTCTTCACGCCCGATAAAGCTGGTCAAGGGGATAGGTAAGTTTGTGATCCGCCTATCGCTGGATTCTAATGATGGTGAATCAGCCTCTCCATTCTCCGTCTTCAAGATAGAGGAAGTAGAAGATGGATGGCCGGGGATTACTTTCCCGGTACTTAATTGTTCGAATAGCTCCTTTGTCTGCTCAGACGGTTCTACGCCTAATTCTTCCTGCAGCTTTTGAACACAGCGCTCATATGTTGCCGCAACTTTGGCATTATCTCCCAAGGCGGCATGCGCGACCATCAAGGCGCGATAGGCTGGCTCAGGCATGCTCCCCAGTGCAATCCACCGTTCACCCCAATTCAGGGTATCCGTCCAGCGACCCTGCTCAATTAACCTTTCCAGCAAAAACTGAATTTGATTCTCAAAGACTGCCCTAATCCGTTCTCTTTCCAGAGTGACCCATTCCTCGTAAAAACCAGGTAGCAACTCCCCTTGATAAGCGGAGACAGCCTCTATTTATTCTTCAATCGAAATGGTCTTAATTGGCTTATTCCCCAGTGCATCAACGTCAAGCCAATAATCTGCGTTTGAAATAAAACTAATGGAAATATCATCAGACAGCAGATATTCTTCTCCACCCTGATTATCCGCAGCCAGGGATTTGCGCACCTGCCACAATGCTTTCCTGAGGTAGCTGCGAGCGTTGGTTTCTGTTGCTTCAGGCCAGAGCATTCCGGCCAGCTTCTCGCGGCGATGAATGATACCGGTATTCAGGACAAGGTAACTAAGGAGAGACTGAGCAGACCGCGCGGTGACTTCGACTGATGCACCGTTTCGCTTCAGGTTAAATTGCCCAAGTAGGCGTATTTCGAGCACGTGAGGTCCTCCAAAAATTGCAGCCAAAGATCAAAAGGGATTTGTTTGTTTGCTCCACAATTTTGATCCTGATCTCCACCTTTTGTTATAAATTAGCTCGGAATAGTTTAGTCAAATTGTGTATTTAAATTCGAGAATTGATTATATCAGTTCGTAGATTCAACAACGCAGTGCAACGCTGGAAGGGGCAAGAGAGGTGTGCTGAGGTAGGATATGTGGTTCTCCAGCTACCAAGTCAAAGGTGTATCCTATCCATGTAGGGGAACACATATGAGAACCTGCACGCAAATTACCCAAGAACATCGATACCAGATTTTTGCGTAGAAGAAAATGGGTCACCAACAAATGGAGATTACCAAGATTATCGGAATGGACAATTGTTTCGCCAGCGAGTTAAATCGCCGATCGGGTGCGTCTCTTAAATTAGCATCCCCGAGCTAGGAGAAATTGAACGGCTTCATTGCTGTATTGGGCCCAAAGGCACACCTTCTTGAGTTATTTGCATTAAAGCTAATGCTATGGCCTGTTCCGTGGCCAAGGTTCGGCCCTCGGCCCAGGCAGCCGCGAATGCCTCTTCGCCAAGCTGTTCACGAGCCAGGGCGACATTTTCCTCGAATTCGACACTATCAGTGGGTAAGAGTGAAAATCCGATCAGCTCAAGCTGCCTTTCGACTGACCCGAAAAGCTTTGCAGCGATGAGTGCTTCTCCGCGTGCCAACGCGATGCAGGCAAAACCAGAGATACAAGCTGCCACAGCCTGCTTATGTCCCAGGTCTAAATTTAGATTTAGACTTTCATTACATCCGGATACTGCTTTCTCAAGATCGCCAAGGTGTCGGGCGGTATGACTGAGCCTGCGCAGCGCATAGGCCAGGAAATTCAGGTCCTGCACCTCCCTAAGCGCATCAACACTTTTCTCATACAACTCCTGAGCGCGTTGGTAATCACCCTGATAAAAAACTCCATCACCCAGGAAAGATAGCCCGAAGCCTACGCCAGATTGCCCTACCGAACCCAGTGCCCGGCATTCCTTCAAGCCTTCTTCAATCAATGCCATTCCTTCCTTGGAGTCGCCGTAGGTGGAAGTTAATGCACCTAGGAAGACCCGCGACCAAGCAATAATGGGTTTATTGTTTATCTCTGTGGCGATATCTAGCGCTTCTTCTAATAGGGGGCGAACGCCAGCTTCTTTGCCCAGCACCCACTGCACATGTCCGGCGATGCTGAGTGCCTTAGCTCGAACTTCCGTCCGTTCCATGGTTATTGGTGACGAAAGAATCTGTGATGAGAGTTGCCGCGCCTCGTAATAGTGACCACGTGTAGACCAGAACCACGATAATGCTCCCACTAGACGCAGGGCAGCGGTCCCTGCCTTGCGCTCCAATGACCAGGCTGCAGCTGCGCGCAGGTTTTCGTGTTCTGTTTCCAGCCTGTTGAGCCACAATACCTGGTTGGGTCTGAACAATTCTGGCTCCGCCTCCTCGGCCAATAACACAAAGAAGTCCAGATGGTTGTCGCGCACAACAGTCTCCTCCCCGGCTTCCGCCAACTTCTCACTGGCGTACTCGCGGATAGTTTCCAACATCCGGTAGCGCGCCTCCTCCCCTGGCTTCCTTTCCGCCAAGATCAAGGATTTGCTGGCCAATTGAGACAAGATGTCCAGCACATCATTCGGCTGAATCTCCCCACCCACACACACTGACTCGGCTGCTGCGGCTGACCACCCACCGGTGAAAACTGAAAGGCGCTGCAGCATCGCATTCTCACTTTTAGAAAGAAGGTCGTAGCTCCAATCGATCGTCGCCCGTAGCGTCTGGTGGCGCGGTAATGCCGTGCGACTTCCGCTAGTCAGTAATTGGAAACGATCATCCAGCCGTCCGGCAATCTGTTCAACCTTCAGAGCTTGAACTCGAGCCGCAGCTAATTCGATCGCCAGAGGAATACCGTCGAGTCCAAAACACAGCTGCCCGATTGCCGGAGTATTCTGATCTGTCAAAGCAAAATCTAATTTCAACGTCGCAGCCCGTTCGACAAAAAGCCGGACGGCATCATAAGCATGGAAATCGGAGGGTCGTACCTGAGCGGGATCCGGAGAAGATAACGTTGGCACTAAGAAGATTCGTTCGCCTGCGACTCCCAGGATCTCTCGACTTGTTGTCAGGATCTTCAGGTCGGGGCATGCTTTTAGCAGATATTCTGCCAGCTGTGCGCAAGCATCCAGCAGGTGTTCGCAGCAGTCAAATACAAGCAAAATTTGCCTTGAACGGAGTGCGAACGCAAGTGTCTCGCTCAGGGTCTTATTCGGAGCCTCTTGCACATCCAACACTTTTGCTACTGCCTGTGGTACGAGTCCTGGTTCGACCAGGACGCCCAGATCGATCCACCATATGCCGTCCTTAAACATATTCTGCACTTCACTTGCAACCTGGATAGCCAAGCGTGTTTTTCCACTTCCGCCAGCCCCAGTTAGTGTCAAGAGACGAGAATGGATTAACATTCCCTTGATTTCATTGATTTCGTCTTCCCGACCAATAAAGCTGGTGTGTGGAATGGGCAAATTTGTGACCCGCTGATCGTTATATTCCGGGGGCAGCATTTCGGTTTCGGTTGGAACCGTTTTCAAGATAGCAACCATTTCAGATGGATCACTTTGGAATGTAGATCCATCGCGAAGCTCCTTAAAAAGTGCCAGAGTCTGTTCTGAGGGTTCAACTGCCAATTCCTCTCGCAAGGTCTGAACACAACGTTCATATGTTGCAGCAACTTTAGCATTATCCCCGAGGGCAGCATGTGCGATCATCAATGCCCGATAGGCGGGCTCAGGCATGCTTCCCAGAGCGATCCACGGTTCTCCCCATTCAAAAGTTTCCGCCCAACGCCCCTCTTCGACTAATGAATCCAAGAGCAGCTGCAGTTTATGCTCAAAGACCGCTCTTAACCGCTCCCTTTCCAACAACACCCATTCCTCATAGAAACCAGGTAACAATTCGCCCTGGTATGCCGAAACAGCTTCGATCTGCTCCTCTATCGACTTGGTTTCGGTCAGTCTGGCTCTAATTGCGTCAGCATCGAGCCAATAGTCCGCTTTTGGGTTGAAACAGATGGTAATGTCATCAGCCAGCAAGTACTCTTCGCCGGCCATCCTATCAGCAGCCAGGGATTTGCGCACCTGCCACAATGCTTTGCGAAGGTAGCTGCGCGCGTTGGCCTCAGAAGATTCTGGCCAGAGCAACCCTGCCAGCTTTTCACGGCGATGGGAGATGCCGGTATTAAGGAGGAGATAAGCTAGGAGAGACTGCGCCGATCGGGAGGGAACCTCGACTGGTAAGCCGTTGTGTTGAATATCAAATTGCCCAAGTAGGCGTATTTCGAGCACGGGTGCTTCTCCTAAGGCAACTACAAGAGAAGCGAAGGTCGGTTTTGTGATGGTGGGATATTGTTTAAGAGTATTACCTGCAGACGGGAATCATACTTGCTTGAACTGGATAGCCCACAGGATCAAGCCGCAGGATTATTGAACTCTCACACCGATTCTTGCTTAATACAAAGTATATCATGGAGGTGAATCTGATGTTCCGTCGCTACTGCCACTTTCTCATTAATGATCCAATGTAGTGAAATTGCGTAGACGACCTTACCATTCACAAATCGAATGTCCTTTTTCACCCCCCAATTTGAATCATTCGTCGCTGGCTAGGCAGGTAACCATGCAGGATTTCGTGCCTATGTGGTTTGCGCGCCAATGATTCATGAAGAGCAGGGATTACTGATTCCCCCTCGCGTAAGGCATCTAGTAATGGCACTTCGGAATCATGGAGCAGGCAGGGACGTAGGAATCCATCGGCGGTCAGACGCAAGCGATTGCAGTTTTCACAAAAGTGTTCTCCCAATGGAGAGATGAAGCCGACTGTACCCAGCCCACCAGGGATGCGAAAGGTGCGTGCTGGACCATTGCCGTGGGGCATATCAGCAGGTAGTAAGTTAAGGGCGGAAAGTTGCTCGCGCATCTCCTGTACTGAGAAAAAGCGTTGGTCTATAGGTGGAAAACCAGCTCCCCAATCATCACTGTTCCTAATTGGCATCAGTTCGATGAAACGGATTTGCCAGGGATGATCTAAGCTGAGATGTGCCAGATCGAGGAGTTCACTGTCGTTTAGACCACGCAACACCACGGTGTTGATTTTTATGGGCAGAAGATTCACTTTTTCGGCTGCCGCAATTCCTTTGAAGACCTTCGCAAGGTGGCCGCCGCGGGTGATACGGTAATATTTTTCGGTGTCTAATGTATCCAGGCTGATGTTAACGCGCTTCAATCCAGCCTCTGCTAAAGATGAAGCCATACGTTCTAGCAGCATCGCATTGGTGGTCATCGTTACTTCTTCGATCCCTTTGATTTCAACCAGCTTACTCACCAGGCTCACTACCCCTTTTCGAAGCAGAGGTTCACCGCCAGTTAGACGTACTCGCTGCAAACCTTCCGCAGCTGCGCTGCGCACAACGGATACGATTTCATCATTCGTGAGAAGCTCTTCGTTTTGAACAAGTGGAATTCCATTGGGGGGCATGCAGTATACACACCTCAGATTACAGTTAGAGGTAAGTGAAATGCGTAGATAGTTGATTTGACGCCCGTAAGGATCAATGAGCATGCGATTAGCTAAAAGAAACTCATCCAATAACGTGAGACAGCAATGAGGAGGATAAAACCCAACACACGGCGCATTCCGGCACTTGAGAGGTAACGGGTACCAATATGGCTGCCACTGATAGCACCTAATAATCCAACCGGAATGAGGGTTAGACCCAATATTCCCAAATCGAGATTACCACCAGCAAAACGGCCAATAAAACCGCTGGCAGAATTCACAAAAATAAATGCTGCAGCGGAAGCTGCTGCTTGTTTTGGTGTGCCCCACCCGGCAAGGACGATCAAAGGTGCCAGGAATATGCCCCCACCAATGCCGATGATGCCTGACAGCAAGCCGATTACGACCCCTGCGGTCATGCCGACCCAAATTGGTAAGCTGCGCTTTTCCTCCTCCAAGTAATCCTGTGGTTTACGGTAAAAGAGCATGCGGAAGCAAACATAACTGAGAGAAAGGTATAACAAAATCAGGTAGATATTCGTGGGAATCTGGATATACCCGCCGATAAAAGCTGCTGGGAGAGAGGTTAATAGGAATGGCCAAAGCAGATGTGGTGTGAAATGCCTGGCCCGGTAATAGGTGATAAAAGCGATACTTGATACGAACAAATTGAGGGTAAGCGCTGTGCTAGACATGACGCTAGTAGGAATGAAAAACAAGCTCATTGCTGTTAGGTAGCCTGATGCACCTCCAAAACCTACACTGGCATAAAGAAAGGCAATCACAGGTACAATCACCAGCAACTGCCAGGGAGGCAGACTGTTTATGTCAATCAAAAGACTGCCTCCTCCTGGCTAACAGTGGACCAGTTAATGGCTGGTTCGGGAGCAGGCACCACCCGGTAGTAGGTTGTCCCCGAGCAAGATTTACATATCGGCACACCATTGTGCATGAGTTCACGCTGATTGATGATCTCCTCCCCGCAAAAGCTGCAATTGACCCGAACCCCAGCCCGGCTGACAATATCGGCAATCGGTGTGGTGAGCTGCACATCCTGGATGGTTATCAATTCGTCTACGGGCATCACCTGGTAGCCATCCAATTGGGCAAAGTAATGTTTTTCCTGGTGAGGAGCGAAGTCATATGCCTTTTGACGAACGTCCAATCGCGGGGCAACTCGTACCGCGCGTTCTAACCTGGTATCGATAAAAGTGGCTGCGATTTTGCCATAATCTTCGACCCGCAGGGTTCGGTGACCTACGGTGCAGCCAGTCGCAACTTCCACGCCATCAGCAAAGCAACCATCGGTTTCCACGATTGCAAGCAAACGCTTTTTCGTCTGAGGCACATCAATGCCTAGTGCATCCGCACCGGAAAGCCCCAAACGTACGCCGATCACCTGGCGCGGACATAGATGGGAGTGCCGGCTGGCAGAGATATCGAGTAAGGTTTGTAAATTGGGCATATAGGTCTCCAAAAATAAATTCGCCAGGAGAACTCCCGGCGAATCACACGATCCTGGCGCAGGAAGATCTCCTTTCCAATTCCGTCCCAGATGGGATTTCGGGGGGCCGGGGTGTTTCCACAACCGACCGGGGTTCTCCAGGTGGAGGAACCGGCCTGATGACCCTGCGCAGCCAACGCTTAGGTCCTCGGGCTCGGAGAGATTTTTTTATGATTTAAGATAGTCTTCTATTTTTGTCTCCATCTAAATCTGCATTGTGGACACTGGGGACGATGATTCGCTAGGTTTTCTTTTGTAATTTCTTAGTCCAAGAAGATCTAGTTCTTTTCGAAGAAATTCATATACCGCCGGGAGCAAATATTGGTAAATCGATCCAGGATCAGCCTCCTTGATCCGCTTCGCGAATGAGGGGAACCATCGCGCTAGATGTTGTCCCATGAATGATCTTTGCAAGTCTCGAAAGTGAGTGGCTTCGAGTTCTTCGTTAGCCGCGTGCGCTTCTGATTCTTTCATGCATAAATATGCCATGAATTCTAACTCTACTGAAATATGGTCGGGAAGCTCGTTCAGTTCGGGTGAAATTTCTAGACCAGCATTCAGGTATACCCCTTCTAGTTGAGCGGTATGTAAACCGCGCATTTGACCTTCAGCGTCCGTGTAGATTGTTTCATAAGGAGGCGCTTTTGGACGGATCAGAAAGAGCCGATTGTACTCATTGACCATTGCTCTCCCGAGATTCAGATCGATTTCAGATAATTGATTAATTAATGACCCCACCGCAGCTGAAAACTGCCAACTTTCACTGATCAGAACAGTTGTGGCACGCCGTATCTCTATCAACCTGGATTGCTCAGGATAGAGAAAAAGGCTGGCAAATATTCGGTAACAGATTTGGCGGAGGAATAAATTTTCTTCAATGGCCATCATTTATCAAATGTTTGAATAGACGGGAGAGGGCTCTTTATTTCCTTCGATTGTGCTTCTGATTCTTCTCTCTTCTTCTCCGGCAATATTTCGTATACAACAGCAGCCAGAAAAACCAGCGCGATGCCTGCGATGAAGAGCAGTGGTGCAAATGGCAGGCGCGGATCAGAATATTCTGGGCTTGTGGGTTGTCCGATGGGTGCAGCCAGGAGAAAATAGCTCACCGCTGCAAGGGCAAAACCTAAAATAACCATCGATATAGATACCATTGTTCTCATATCAGCTCTCCTCAACTTCCATAATCGGGAAAATTTTCATAAAAAGTACAAATAAAAGCGCACCCAGACCCATCAAGCCAATTATCACGCCGTATTCTACCCAGGTGGGACTATATGTTCCGGGTAAATAGGGTAGCAGGGTGGCATGTGTTTGTGATGGGACGACGATCAGGAAACGCTTTCCGATCGCTGCCAGGTTGACCAGTATGCCGCTCAGCACTAATAATCCGATGCCATACTTTTTTGTGACAAACTGCCAGACTAACAGGCCAAATGGAATCACCAGGCAGACCACAGATAACCAGAAGATCCAGGCATATTCACCAGATAGCAGGGCATTGATCAGGTTGGTTTCGACTGTATTGGCAGAGTAAATGGATGTCAGCCACTCAACAACCATGAAATACAAATATGTTGCGGTTAAGACCATCAGCAAATTCCCCAGCCAGCGGAATATGCTTATTCCGATCTTCTCTTCCTGCTGGAGAACCTTCCGCAGGATTGCTGCTAATACGATCAGATACCCCACCCCGGAGACGCCAGCCAGGATCACAAATCCAGGAGCTTGCAAAGTACCAAACCATCCCGGCCTACCAACCTGCAGGCCGAAAACGAAACCCAAAGTTGTATGGGCAACTATGAGCAGTGGCAAGATTGCCACAGAGAGCCAAAAAGTTGCTTTGTCATGGCGTTCACGTTCTATGGCAGTATCCTGATATCCTGCAGCCCAAAGGCTATAAAAACGTTGAAATTGGCTAGGCTCCTTTGCCAAAAGTGCAGCATCCCTGCGGCCCTCAAGGAAGAGGTAGATCAAGGCGGCGATCAAGAAACCGATCATGGCGATGGTCAGGGTACCAAAAAATGGCGATCCTGGTCGGGCATAGCGAAATAAGTTGATGATCGCCCTTCCCGGTTTTCCTACATCGGCGAGTACTAACATGCTGGCTAAGATAAGACCGATGATGGCCATTAATACCGCCATGCGTGCTACCGGTCTCATTTTTTGCAGGTTGAAAAGGTGGATAGTGGCAGCCAACGCAATACCAGCAAAGCTCAACCCTTCGAAATAGACCACAAAGGCAATATACACACCCCATGGCGCTCCTGCCATGGTGCCGATATCGCGCATTCCGGTAACTATCTCACCTCGGATGAGTTGTTGGGAATAAGCATATATCCCTAGGCCGGCTAATGCGATGCAGATCAAGATGAATAGCAGCCAACCCCAAGAAAATCGACCAATACCGTAGGGAAGTTTTTGGATTTGTGTTGTCATGATCATACCCTCGCTGAAATTTCTTCGATCTGGCGGGATTCAGGACCAGGTTCGTGCTGCCCAACATAGAAGACTCGTGGGCTGGTTCCAGCATCTTCCAGTAATCGGAAGTTTGGTTTAGAACGGAGCAGCTGGAGGGCCTCACTGTGTGGATCATCCAGATCGCCAAATTTGATGGCAAATGTGGGACAGATGTTGGCGCATGCAGGCTCCAACCCTTGTTCTACCCGGTGAACACAGAAGGTGCATTTTTCCATCACGCCTTTGTCATGCCCACCGCCTGCGATACGCCGGTTTTCTGATCCATAAGCTTGCTCTAAATCCGGGTTTGCATACCCAGGCTTTTCTCCATTGAGCTCTGATGGTAGATCTGGATCGTTCCAATCAATGTAATAATTCTCTTCCGGCTTCTGCCAGTTGAAGTAGTTGACACCATAAGGGCAGGCTACTTCGCAATAGCGGCAGCCGATGCAGCGATCAAAGTCAGTGGCTGTCAGACCATCCAATCGTTTGAAGCGCGCTCCTACCGGGCACACCTTTACACATGGGGCGTTATCACAATGCATACAGGGTCGCGGCATGAACCAGGTGCTTGTGCTGGGGTATTTCCCTTCTTCAAAACGAAATACATACATCCACAGGTTGCTTTCTGGGGTATTATTTTCAACTTTGCAAGCCACCATGCATGCCCGGCAACCAGTGCATTTATCTAAATCAATTACCATTCCATATTTAGCCATTTTTTCCTCCTTATGCCTTGGTTACCTTCACCTTGACCAGGTAAGTCTGGTCAGCTGTTTGGGCTACGTAACCTTCACCGGTGAAGAACAATACGTTCGGTGAAGGACCTTGATCCTTCACCCAGGGGTGTTTGACATATTCACCGTAATGGTGAGGCATTGCGATCGTGTCCGGCCGGATACCTTCCCGGTAGCGAGCGATCACAATCACTTTGCGTTTTTCGCCGGTCAGGGCGTTATGTGAAACAACCGATATTTCATCTCCATCTTCAATCCCTTTTGCCATGGCCGTCTTCGGATTGATCTCGGCAAATTGTTTCGGCGCCATCTCGATTAGCAAGGGCACTGGGGTACGAGACTGCTTGAACTCGATCATGTGGTAGCTGATCAGGTCCAGATCGTAATCTCGTGGAGATTGAGCCGCAGACAGCTCACGCCAGACCGGGAAAGGAGTGTAATCGCGCCAATATATTTCATCCGCGCCTAGATCTTGCATTTCCTTTTGGGCGACTAGCAGTGATTCGCCATAGAAACGGTGTGGTACTATCCCGGCGAAAGGTTCTTCCATCGCGTAGGGATAACGTTTTGTCGCAGCAATTTCGCCTTTGACGTTGACGCCGTTCTTCTCAAAGAACTCAATACCACCCTCCAGCTCCTGAGATTTCGCCCAGTTGTCGAAAATCTCTCGAACAGTTGGTTTCTGGTCAAGTGGTAAAGCGTATTCCCCTTCAAGTTTCAATTGGTTGTTGATTTGAGCCAGGTAACCCTCTTCACCATAGAGAATCCCGGCTGTTTCGCATAAATCGAGGTAGATATCTATGTCACCCTTGGATTGGAAAAGAGGGTCCATCGGCGGCAGTCGTAGTGTTTCAGCGTCTATGTATTGGTCAGTAGCGCTGATGGGCCCTTCATACTTCTCGATTGTAGCCGCCGGAAGTACAACATCAGCAAAATAATCTGCCGTGCGAGAAAGCCAGGGATCGATGGCAGCTACGAAACCGATCTTGTTATAAGCTTTAAAGTTCTCATTTCGATCAGGGAACGAACCCAAAGGATTGACATGATGCAAGATAACCACATCGGGGATGACTTCGTCGGTCAAGTCGTATTTGTCCGGATTGTTGATCACATGGGCGACAAGTGATGAGTTGTTGCTGTTGATCGGGAAAAACTTGCTATCTTTAAGATAAAGGTTCGTTTCATCTTTAACCTTCAAGTGCTCAAATTTCGCCCAATTCTTATATTCTTTCCAGGTGAAATCGCTGAATTGACCGCCGACAGCACCAATTGAACCGATCAACATCATCACCATTTGCATGGCTCGAAGTGCCTGAAAGCCCAATTCTTGCTGGGACATGTGATAAGCCATGATAGCTACCGGGCGGTAGGGCATGGTGTGACCGTCGATGGAGATAGTGCTGCCGATCATGGCGTTTTCACCGATGTCATGGGCAATCCCGACGATCTGGCTGGATTCCAATCCGCAGATCTCAGCCGCTCTCTCAGGAGTGTATTCAGCGACATGTTCTTTGAATAGTTGAAATGCGGTCTTGAACTGTTCCCCGTTGACGGTAAATTGCCCTTCAAGGGCTGGTTCCACCTTTTCACTATCAAATGGGACGGCCACACCATTTATCTCGTCCCAAACGAGCGGCTTGCCCTCTTCTTCCTCGCTTTCTGGTTCAGCACGCAGGAATAAACCGTCTTCACCTACCAGGAACGGGGCGTTCGTGTATTTGGTAAGGTATTCCTGGTCTATCGTTCCATTGGCAATTAACTGGTTGCAGAGTGCCATTGCCAGGACCAGGTCGGTACCAGACTTAATTGGCGCCCATTCATCGGCGAAGTGGGCTGCGCTGCGCTGGCGAGGGTCAATGGCTACCATCTTCAAACCACGCTCCTTGGCCTCGACCAGCTGCTGCGGCCAGGTCAACCAGCAGAACTTGTTGCCGCCCGCATTGGTTACATTCCAGCCCCAACACAGCAGGTAGCGGGTGTGCTTCATATCAGGGTGCAAGACGCCATGCAGACCGATAGTGTATTCCAAGGCACGGTAGCCAGCATCGGAGCAAAACGCTCCATGATGAAGTTTTAGTGCTCCGGAGGCACCTACAAATGCCGAATCGTAGAACTTTTTGGCCTTGCTGCGACCTTTTTGCCAGACAAACTTGCTGCCGCCCTTTTCTCGGGCCGCGTTCATCTCTTCGGCTACCAACCCGAGGGCTTCTTCCCAGCTGGCCTGGCGCCATTCACCTGGCTCACCTTTACCGTTAGTTCGAATCAATGGCGTTTTGACCCGGTTTGGATCGTAAAAAGACATGATTTGCCCAACGCCTTTCGGACATAGCGTACCGTTATTGCGCGGGTTTGCCGGGTGACCTTCCAGTTTGACCACTCGTCCATTGATCACCCGGGCAAGCATTCCACAGTCTTGCTTGCCGATCCAGCAGGTGGTAGGGACAAATTCTTCATTCACCTGCAGGAGTTCTGGAGAAGCTGCAACCAGAGTCTCAAGCTGGCTTAGAAAGCCGGCGGTTATCGCGGTTCCAGTTGCAACTCCAGAGACTTTAAGGAAATCTCTTCTTGATGTTCCCATTGGTCACCATCCTTATAAATTTTTTAATTACGATTTTCAAGATCCTGATTGCTGTAGATACGGAATACTAAAATGAGATTCCATTCCGAATGAGTTTTTCCCTGCCCGCGATCAGGTGAAAATTATATGTCCGTGCAAAATTTTTTGGTATCAGGAAAATTTCGTATTAAATTATGATTTTGTGGGGAAATTCACTACAAGAGCACCGAATGTTGAAGAATTGAAGGTATATTTGAACCTTTCGATTTCAATAGTCGCTGAACGAATGACAAAATAAAACGGATAGGCTCAGATTACTGCCCGTTCTATTCGCTGCTACTGCTTGCCCTTGATTTATGTTTGGAGTAAACCTTTTTGAATCGTGAAGCGAACCAGAGCTGCCCGAGTTTGAAAACCCAATTTATCCATCCCCCGGGAGCGATAAGTATCAATTGTTTTTGAGCTCAGCGCCAGTTGTTCGGCAATTTCTGCACTGGTGTAACCTAATGCCACCAGCTTCAATACCTCTTTTTCACGATCGCTCAACATGCTCCAGGGATCCTGCTTGGATTGTTGATCTTCTATTACCTCTCCGTTAATCAATGCCCGCGTCATTGCTGGATGAACGTAGATATCCCCTCCGAGTACTGCTCGCAAGGCTGTAATTAATTCAACATCGGCAGCTTTCTTCAAAATATATCCTGAAGCACCTTCAGCCAAGACTTTATGGAGATACTGTGGATCGTCGTGCATCGTTAATACCAATATTTTCGCCTGTGGGGCAATTCTGCGTAATGACGGGAGTGCATCCAATCCCCCAAGTCCAGGCATACTAAGATCCAATATGATCAAATCAGGTTGTAATTCTTCTGCCAGAGCAAGGGTTGCTAACCCGGATGAGGCTTCCCCAACAACTGAGAGGTCCGCCTGCTTCTCAAGTAGTAGGCGCAAACCTGAGCGAAGCACCGCATGATCATCAGCGATCACTACTTTATAACGATGACTATTTCTCACGTTATCGTTTCCTGGATTTTCAGTGGAATTGACACAAATACACTCGTTCCTTTATTCACATTTGTTTCAATCGTCAAGTGACCACCAAGTAACTGTGCTCTTTCTTCGATGCCAATCAATCCCAGGTGCCCGTTGTTTTGGTAATGGGTGCCTGAAATCCCGACACCATCATCCTCAATTACCGCAATAATATCTCCAGCACGTTTTTCTATGACAACACTTACGTTGCTGGCTTCCGCATGCCGGGAGATATTAGTTAAAGATTCCTGCACTATTCTATACAGCGTAATTTCCACAGATTCTGGCAACCGCTCCTCACCAAGATGAATCATTAAATCTGTAGGTATCCGGTTACCCCTCTGCCAGTCTTTAACAAAACGGGTCAATGCTGCTTTTAAACCCAGATCATCTAGTGCTTCAGGACGTAAATTAATGGCAATATTATGAACTTCATTTAATGTATTCCTAACCACTGAACGCATATCGGCGACCTGGTTCTGTAGCTCTGGTTCATCACAGATAATTTCAGCGTTGCGCAATGAGACCATAAGCGAAGTCAGGCTTTGAGATGTACTGTCATGAAGCTCTCGCGCGATCCTTTTGCGTTCCTCTTCTTGGGCCTGGATAATCCCTTCGAGGAGTTTTCGCCGAAGCTGCTCCCGCTCATTGCGTATCTGATCTGTTTTTCCTAATTCAAGGGTCATTATGTTGAAAGCCGTAGCCATATCACCAATCTCATCGTTTGCCCACCGGCGGACCCTTTGTGAAAAATCTCCGTGCGCTACTGCCCGTGTAGCTCCTACTAAATCGAGAATTGGTCTGGTCAGTATCCAAGTTAAAAATGATGCAGCTATAAGGCTGAGTGCCAAAACACCCAACATCGTTAGTAGCAATTGAGAAGTTAGCTGTGCCATTGTGGCTTGGACACTTTGGTCTGATATTCCTACTCGTACGATCCCCGCTTTTCCTTCGAATATTGGAACTGCCACGTCCCAAACAGTCCCTTCATCGGTGAATAATTTTACGGTTCTCTGAAAATTTTCCGGAAGATCATTGTTTACTTCCGCCAAATCAAGGGGAAAACCGCTCCCGAATGTATGTGCTAATATCTCTCCTTGCGAATCGGAGATGAGAACATAACGGACATCATGATAGTTATTTCGAGTCTCAGACAAAAGCTGATGGAGAGAATAGATATCGTGAACTAGGATCAGGTCGGTGGCGCGAGCAGCGACATCCCGCGCAATGGATTGCCCTTGCTCTTGAGATTTCTGCTCAAGGAGATAACGTTGGGTGTTCTGAACCTGCAACGTAAATCCTAAGCTCAATAGAATAGTGCTGCCCAAGACAATTCCAAAGATTTTTGTGCGAACACTCACGCCCCCTGCAAGATCCCAAAACTGTTTGGCGTATGACCGCCACCACTTAGACTTCATGGTTCTTCCACTGCGACAAGATGAAATCGCGAAACGATATAGTCTGTGGATCGGTAAGCCTCATCGGAAATGGGCACAAATCGATCGTAATCCAAGGCCTGCAGAGCTGCTAATCCCTCTTCATCATTATGCATATTTAGCAGGATCTCTTCTAATTGAGCTTTTAACTGAGGCCGGATTTGAGGACCGACAACCACGGGGGGGATGCCAAAAGATTCCGAGGTATGGATTATTTGAATTCGAGAAGCCAATTCCGGATCGCGATTCATTGCGAAATCCAAAACCAGGGAATCTACTGAAGCACCATCTACTAGACCTTGGGCGACAGCATCAATGGCATCATCGTGACTGTAAGTGAAAATGGCTCGCTCGAAAAACTTTTCAGGAGTCTCACCCATCTCATGAAGAAGGTATGTGGGGTACATACGACCCGTAAAGGAGATCGGATCAGTAAAAGCAAACACCTTTCCACGCAGATCTGCCATCCCTTTCGCAGAACTATCTCCAGGAATTATGAGTTTTGCGCGATAGGTTACCTTTTCATGAACCATGGGAGCAACCAATAGCTGCATTCCAAAATCGTGTTTTCCCACCAAATATGAACTCGTGCAAACAAAAGCCAGATCTACCTCGTCATTTAGAAGCAGGTCGTTGATCTCCATATAGGTTCGGCGATGAATTGCTTCCACTGGTCGATCCAGTTTTGAACTGAGATATTCGAGCAAAAGTTCATAACTTTCCGCGGAGCCTTGCGGTGATATAACTGCAGCTATCGCTACTTTGAGGGGTGTGATTTTATTATTGATCGGTGTTGGAAGCGGTGAGAGCTTGTTCAGATCAACATAAGCGACTGCATCCGCATTTCGGGGTGGTGCACAGGACATAAGCAATGCACTCAATAGTAAAATCAGGAAAATGATTGCAGATAAATTTCTCAATGCTTTACCCCTATATGACAAACGTAATTACAAGTCGAATATCAATTATTGGTTGCAAGTTTATATCTATGTTTCCAAGCAACTTATATTCTTGGAAGATCTCGAAAAGTTTCAATCATAAGGAGGCCTTCAATAAACGGTCCATCTTCAATTGATACTACTCGTAGCCATGAGTTCAAAATGTCAAGGTTCGACCAACTAGGTATTGTGATACCCAATCTTTAAGAAGTGTTTCTGTTTCTGAATAGGACCAACAATTTATCTAGTCTAGAATCTATTGATCAAAGTTCAAGTGTAGATCTTGAAGTTCGGTTATCTTGATACTTGATTTTGAACCCTGGTATCCCCTCCCTTCCTTAAAAATGTGAAGAATTTATGCGAAATTACCTGCCATCTCGTAGTTATTGAGAATGGCTATAAAATTTTTCATGGGGATAAAAACAACCAAAGAGCTGGAAAAAGAATTTTCTATTAGCAGTTTGGGTTCGTGCAATTTCCGTGCCATTTTATCTTGGTTTCCTGAGCGACTCTAATTATTAGAAACTTTTGCTCAACTTGGCAGACATTTCTGGTTTATGCATATGAAAATCTGATCCTAAATGATACGTATTCAGGTCAAAATCATTAATTCGGTTGTCGATATTCGTATATCTATGGACATGAGTACACCAGATATTGAAGTTGATCGGATAATTACCTCGTGAAAGAAGAAATCAGTTCTCACCAGATTACTTCGGTGTTGCGCTTGAAATCAATATTGCCCGTTTGATAGTACTCATGGAAATTTTCACTATTGGCAGAAATGAATAATTTCCTAGACCGCGATCGCGTTCACCTGTTTGCGCTGATTCCTGAGCAGAATCGTGCCCAGAACTACGAAATAACCCAGATATGCCAGGACCTCAGTTAGCGATGGATTGCCATTGTAGCCAAACAAGGCTTTGAGGATAAGGCCCACTTCAGATTTTTCGTCAAGGATGTAGTTGATATCCCAGATGTGCTCAATGATGGCTGGTATCCAACCTGCTTCGTTTAGCTCATGAACGCCATATGCAACCAGGCCGGCAGCGAAGAAGAGCAGCAGCACGTTAGTAACCTGGAAGAAACTGCGAATATTCAGGCGCCGGGTAGTAGCAAACAGCATCCAACCCAGCAGGATTGCTATTCCCAATCCCAATGCCGCCCCGATCAATACCGAGATTGGATCGGATGCCAGGCGAGCAGCCATCAAGAATAAAGCCAGCTCAACCCCTTCCCGGAAGACAGCCAGGAAAGCTAAAATGAATAATGCGGTTCCCCCCCGATTTAACGTTGCGTGAGCTGTCTTGGCTTCTAAATCACGCTGTATCTCGCCACCCCGGCTTTGCATCCATAAGATCATCCAGGTCAGGATGGCCGCAGCCAGCAGCATGGCGATACCTTCAAAAACTTCTTCAAATTGTCCCGAGAATTCCATTCCGAGCAGGTTCAACCCCAAACCAAAAAGGAGGCTGAGGATTACTGCGATGACCACCCCCTGCCAAACAACCGGCTTTAATTCATCCCGCTGGAGTTTGCTCAGCGCGCCGATGATGATGCCGATGATCAAGGCTGCCTCGATACCTTCACGTAATGATAGTAAGAAACTGGGGAACATAACGGTAATGTGTCCTTTCGTGGATGGTGATGAAGTAGTTAAAAAGTGATTCCTTAGTGTTTCTTTGAATTATTCACTAATATCCAGTCTTTATCTTTTGATATTTGGATCATCTCGGCGATCTCAGCAGAAATTTCCACAAAGCCTGTCCCGACTTCGACCAATCTCGAATCTTGAGAGCCGATCGCTCTGAGAGTCAATTTTGAACCGCGGCGGAGCCCCTCCTCGTTTAGAAACCTGATTACTGCTGGCGGAGCTTTGATATCTGCGACCTCGGCAACCATCCCGACTTCAAGCTCGGTCAACGCTATCCATTCCCGCATCACTTGATCGGAATCCAGATTGGGAATGGGCTGACCTCCCGGTCCAATCGATGGATCACCCAGGAAGTTCGCCAGCAGCTGGGCGATGTCATCTGGGGTTACATGCTCCATGGTGCAGGCCATCGTGTCGGCTTCTTCTAGGGATACTTTCAGGTGATCGACTAAAAATACCTCCCACAAGCGTCGGTTGCGTAATGTTCGGAATGCGTTTTGCTTTCCAAGATCAGTAAGCTCTACACCCTTATAAGGCAGATAATGCAAATAACCTTCCCCTTCCAATTTTCGCACCATCTGGTTGACGGAAACAGGCAGAACCGACATTTCTTTAGCAATGTCGGAGAGGGGGATGGGCTCTGGTTTCCCACCTTCGATCAACCTGGCGATGGTGATCAGGTACATCTGTTCGCTTTCGCTGATCGCGTCATAGTTATGGTTCAGCATATGAATTTCCACAATATTCTTATGGTAAAACATAATATATCACGATGGAAGTAGCTCTGCTATCCCCATTTGTCATCAAATCAAGTGACAATTGTCATCAATGTATATTTATTCTTTTTAAGAGTAAATTAGTACCAATTTCCTAGAAAATTTGCGCGCTTAAATTGCACTTTGTGCGTCTTAATTACTACAGGTCAAAGAAATTCATTGGGTTTATTGACAATTGAGCAGCTTATTCCGATTGTGATTTGTCAGATCCATGCCTGGCTTACAAAATTGTCGATCGTTTAACAACCGAATTAGTTTTTCTGGAGTTGTCCCTGCCCTTTGGGCACATTGGGTTGAATACGGGAGAATGACATGTATGACTCTGTGATTTCTATAATTGCCGGTTGGATTATTTTTTCAACGTTATTGGTGACGATGATCCTGGTCAGTTCTTCTCGCATGAGCCGCACAAGTGATGTGGAATTTAATCCGGCCAGACGACTGGGGAACTTCGCAAGAAGAATCTTGAGTTGACAACTCTGCTCAAAAAGTTGATCAAGTAATCGGCAAGACAGAGGGATTTCACGAGACACTTATGGCTTTTTTGGGGTGTTCTAAGTCTCCCTTTGGGTATTGGGTGTAGGTTATCCCCAGCAATATTAAGATCGAACGCATAAATTCAGGATATTAAGAAGCCTGGAAGGTTATCTTTATGTTCAAGGTGTTCGATCCTTTGGGAAATTAGATTAATGAGGAGACGGTCAACATTACTGACATTACCTGGTGTGCTGATCCTGGCAGTTTTGCTTACTGCGCTTGGTCTGACTCTCTGGCGTCAGGGAGGTTTGGCGTTCAGCCCAGGTGATTTAAGCGACCAATCTAGTAATGGTAGCCAAATTTCAGGTTTCAATTCACATGCGGAATTTGAAGGGCAGTGTTCAATGTGCCACCAACCACTCAATAGTATGCAAGCCGATTTATGCGTGGGCTGCCATGATTCGGTTGGAGAACAAATTGCAATGGGAGATAGCTTGCATGGGATTCTGGATGATGTGATGCGCTGCGCCGAATGCCATTCAGATCATAGAGGCAGGGAATTCGACCTGCGATTAGGCCACCTATCTGAATTTGACCATTCGAAGGTGGGTTTCAGCCTGATCTGGCATCAGGTCGATTATTCAATGGCGCCCATTGAATGTTTGGGCTGCCATATTTCGGATGATCGATTTTCGGTATCTACACTTTCGTGTTCGAACTGCCATGCAGCTCATGATCCAGAATTTGCTGCTGCCCACCAGGAAGACTTTGGCGATCAGTGCGTCACCTGCCATGATGGGCTGGATAGTATGGCCAGGTTTGATCATGCCAGATCCGGATTCCTATTGGAAGGTTCCCACCAGGATATCCCCTGTGTGGATTGTCACTTCGGGGGTCAATTCCAGGATCTGCCTGATGAATGTGTTGCCTGCCACGCGGAACCAGCTGTGCACATTGGAGTTTTCAGCATGGATTGTGCCGAATGCCATAATTCAAATTCTTGGAAGCCAGCCTTATTCAAAGAGCAACCCTTTGACCACAATGATGAGCGTTTTAGCCTGGTGCTACACACGAAAAATTATTCCGGAGAAGCGATCACCTGTGCCAGCTGCCATGTGAACGGCGCGGATGAATTTCAACCAGCTTCCTGCAGTGAATGCCACACTCAAGGTGACCGGGAGTTCACAATCCAGCACGAGGCTCAGCTTGGTGTGAATTGTCTTGAGTGCCATGACGGTGTTGATCGCATGCGGACATTTGATCACCAGAATGTCTTTCTATTGGATGGTCGCCATGCAGAGCTCGACTGCCAGGCTTGCCATGTGGATCAACGCTATCAGAACACTCCCGCGGAGTGTAAAGATTGTCACGAGGAACCAGAGATCCATGCCGGGTTCTTTGGGGATAAATGCGAGTACTGCCACAGTACGATCAGCTGGTATCCAGCACATCTGGTGAACCACCAGTTCCCCATCGATCATGGGGATCAAGGTCAATTGGAATGCCAGGTATGCCACGTAACGACCTACAGTGAATACACCTGCTATGAGTGTCACGAACACCGGATCGACGAAGTCCAGGATAAACACAGGGATTTGAACATTTCAGCGATTCAACTCGCTGCCTGCACCGAGTGCCATATCGATGGACTGGTGCATGAGATTGATGAGGAGTAAATAACCAGTAAAGGGGAATGCAATGCGGCGATTTATATTATTTGTAATTCTGATCATGCTGGTGCTGTTGAGCACCGGATTCAGTTCTCAGGTAGCACTTGCTGCCGCACGACCGTTGCAACCGGGGAACCCATTTTTCCCGCTGCAAGATTTTGCTGAACAGGCTCGCGGGCGGTTGATCTTGAATGATAGAGACCAGGCTGCTTATTATCTTGATCTGGCCATGCAGCGAACCGAGGATCTGGTTGTCCTTGAAGATAGCCAGCATGTTCTCCTGGCGATCGGTTACCTTGACCGGGCTCTCGACCAGGCGATTGCTGCTATTTCTGAATCTCCTGAGGGGGATTTGCCCATCCTGGAGAACCAGCTGAGCTCGCTTCTCTTGAAAATCGAGGTGGCATTGAGCAGCTATGCCGATCTACCAAGTGACCAGGAAATGGGGATCGAAAACCTCCGGGCGAAGGTTGCCACCCTGGCTACCATATTGGCGGGCTTTTCTGGTGACGACCAGTTCATGTCAACCACAGGTGACGGACAAATCTCTACTGATTTATCGCTCGGTTTTATGGATGAGGCCAATCAAGGCGTACAAGGTGTCGCGCCACAGATCGTGGAGTTCCCGCCTGACAGTCCTGGAGCCATGCATGAGTTCTTCCCCTTGGTTGGTGAACATGCGGAACTGGATTGTTTATCCTGCCATGCCGACGCACAATATGCTGGAACACCTAATTTGTGCAGTGACTGTCATCTGGAGCAGATTCCTGATCCTCATTTCAGCGGTGAATGCTCTATATGCCATTCGCCAGTCTCCTGGCAGCAGATTGACTTCGATCACGGCTTGAATGATGTCGCTGATTGTGAATCTTGCCATCTGGACGACAGGCCAGCTGATCATTATTCTGGGCAATGCTCAGCCTGCCACAATACGATTGACTGGGAAGAGGCTGATTTCAATCACCAGGCTGTGGATACCAGAGACTGCCAGTCCTGCCACTCGAATGATAAACCTGCGAACCACTATCAAGGACAGTGCTCTCTGTGCCACAATACCGCGAATTGGAACCAGGTAAATTTCAATCACCAGGCGGTTAAGGCCACAGATTGTCAGGCCTGTCATGCCAGTGATCGGCCAGCCAACCACTATTCAGGCCAATGCTCAGCCTGTCACAATACGACGAATTGGTCGCAAGCCAATTTCAACCACCAGGCAGTGGGAGCCACTGACTGCAAAGCATGCCATAGCGGTAACAAGCCTGCCAATCATTGGGGTGGGCAGTGTTCTGCCTGTCACAACACCACCTCCTGGTCAAACGCCAAATTTAATCACAGTGCGGTTGGTGCCACTGATTGCAAAGCCTGTCACGCGGGAAATAAGCCTGCCAACCACTTCGGTGGACAGTGTTCGCAGTGCCACAACACCTCTTCCTGGAGCGGGGCATCCTTCAACCACACCTTCCCAATGAACCACGGCGGTGCAAACGGAAACTGCAGCAAGTGCCATACCTCTGGAGGAGCGAAGTACAACTGTTTTGCCTGCCACGACCAAGCAAAAATGACCAAAAAGCATAATGAAGAGGGTATCTCGAATTTTGGCAGTCGCTGTTTAGATTGCCACAAGCGGGGTGATGAGGGTGATCATGGTGGCGGCGAGGACGGTGGTGGTGACGATGGTGGTGGTGATGATGGTGGAGATGATGGTGGTGGTGACGATGGTGGTGGGGATGATGATGATGGAGGGGGTGATGATGATGATTGATATTCGCGGTCTCCTGCGTGGTGAACTTTCCAAACACCAGGCACGGGCTGAAGGCTGTGTGGTACCAGATCGCGCGCGCTGCGTGCAGTGTGGGATCTGCTCATTTTCCTGCCCTATCGGGATCGATGTACGGCGATATGCCTGGAGAGGAAAATCGATAGGGGAGAGCTATTGTTTGACATGCGGCGAATGTGTTGCCCGCTGCCCGCGCGGCGTGCTGCGTTTCGAACGCAGTAATCTCTTCGAGCCATCGCTGAACGAGTGTGGGGGAGGTGTAGCATCCGCAGACATGTAATCATCGGCAGCGGCGCAGCGGGTGTCTCTGCTGTAGAAACCATCCGCCAATACGATTCCCAGGCGGAGATCATAATACTAAGCGAAGAACCGCACGGCTACTATTCTCGGCCAGGTCTGGCGTACTTGCTGACGAAAGAGCTGAATGAAGCCCAGTTGTTCCCCTTCAGCAACAATGATTTTAAGCGGCTGGGTGTGCGGCCACACCAGGCAAGGGTAACCAAAATCATTCCAGAGCAACACCTGCTTGAATTGGGGGATAGCAGCTGTCTCGGGTACGATCGTCTATTGATCGCAACGGGCGCTGGTGCTGCCCGGATAAATGTGCCGGGAACAGGCTTACGAGGTGTGGTCAAACTGGACAGTATGGATGACGCGCGTAGAATCTTATCTTTAGCCGGTCGCAGAAGAGAGGCTGTGGTTGTGGGCGGAGGCATTACTGCGTTGGAAATCGTGGAAGGATTAGTGGCGAATGGCGTCAAAGTGCACTACTTCCTGCGCGGTGATCGCTATTGGCATAATGTCTTGGATGAGACCGAATCTCGCATTGTCGAAGGTCGTCTGGTAGAACATGGGGTCAAGATTCACTACAACACTGAATTAGGGGAAATACTGGAAAGGAAAGGTCGCGTGGGGGGAGTCTCCACGGTTGATGGACGGAAAATGCGTTGTGACCTGGTGGCAATTGCGATCGGCGTCCGCCCGCGAATCAAGCTGGCTCAGGATAGCGGGTTGCAGGTCGATCGGGGCATCCTGGTGGATGAATTTATGCGAACCAGCGCAGCTGACATATTTGCAGCAGGTGATGTCGCCCAAGTTTACGATCCATTTTCGGGAAAATCTATTGTAGATTCGCTCTGGGGACCTGCAAGGGAGCAGGGTGCTGCGGCCGGGCTGAACATGGTTGGAATTGAAAAAGCCTATTCGAAACCAGTGGCTTTTAACGTGACTCGCCTGGCTGGGTTGACCACAACCATCATCGGTAAAGTCGGTCATGGCGAGGACCCTGACCTGCTGGGGATCGCCCGTGGTGACAGTGAAACCTGGCGGCAGCTGCCGGATTCCATCGCAGCTCAGCAGGACTTCGAAGTTAATCGTCTGCGACTGATGCTGGGAGCAGAGACGATCCTGGGTGCCATTGTGATGGGAGATCAAACGCTCTCTCACCCTCTGCAGTCTTTAGTTGCTCAGCAAGTAAATATCTCTTCTATTCGTGCCAAGCTGTTAGCCCCTGGTGCTCCCCTGGCGGACCTAATCGCAGAATTCTGGACGCAATGGGTAAGGGTTCATGTACCGCAGTACGCGTGAATTGTGGGTGGCGTTCATCGCCATCGTGATGATCTCTATCATTTATGTAGCGGCGGTGATTATCATGGGCGGCATCCCCGCTGCCAGTGATTTCTTTGGTCATTCGCTGGGAGTCGTGGGATTTCTATTAATGCTGATGACTGAAACCCTATACACGCTGCGGAAAAGAAGCCGCAATGCTCGCTTGGGTCGAGTTTCCTCCTGGCTGCAGTTCCATATCGTCACCGGGCTGGTCGGACCTTACATGGTTTTGCTGCATTCTTCCTGGAAATTTAATGGTATTGCTGGTGTTGTGATGCTGATGACAGGGGTGGTCGTGATCAGTGGTTTCATCGGGCGATATATCTACACAGCCATTCCCCGTACTGCCGATGGTCTAGAAATGGAATCTGGAGAACTGCAACGGCAAATCAACGGATTGGAAGTGGAAATCAATAGATGGATGGGTCGACAGCCCAAGGCATCCGAAGAGCTGTTGAGGTTATCGACCGCGACAATTTCCAATTCACCTGCAGTATTAAGCAATCCCTTCGGAGATTTTAGCTACCGGTTTAATATGTGGAACCTGAGGCGAAAAATGGATCCGCAATCCAGGGCTCAGGTCGCCGCGCTTAGCGATTTGCTTAAACGCAGACGTACCCTCGATCGGCAGCGACGTTCAATCGCTCATGCTCGCCGCTTGATGGCGCTCTGGCACACTTTACATGTGCCGATTGGGTTGGCATTGTTTACAGCAGCTTTCATTCACATCGCTGCAGCGATTTATTACGCCACCTTACTGCGCTAATTTGAATCAAGGGGATTATTCTTGTCTCGCCTGACGACACCTTTTTGCCAGGCGTAAACCGCAGCCTGGGTCCGATCGGCCAGGTGCAGCTTACTGAAGATATTACTGACATGACCTTTGACCGTGTGCTCGCTGATTACCAATTCATCGGCGATCTCGTGGTTGCTTAATCCATTGGCGATCAATTTAAGCACTTCCATTTCCCGCCCGGTCAGTTCGGTAAAAGGATTAACATCCTCCTTCTTGGCGCCATGCAGCTCTTTCAAGACCCGAGATGCCACACGGGGATGCAGTATGACCTCGCCGCGAGCTGCTCTGCGAATAGTCTCCGCCAATTCATCCATATCCACATCTTTCAGGGTATAAGATGTTGCCCCGGCTTCCAGGGCAGGAAAGATATGCTCATCTTCGTGGTAGGAGGTGAGAACAACTATCTGCGATCTTGGGCTGATGTTTTTAACCTGGCGGGTGGCTTCCACGCCGTCCATTTCGGGCATGATCAGATCCATCAAAACCACGTCTGGGACAGTTTCCTCTGCCAATTCAACCGCGGATTTCCCAGATTCGGCTTCCCCAACAACCAGGAACTCATCATGTGCTTCCAGGAAGGCGCGCACGCCCTGCCGAACAAGCTTGTGATCATCGACGATTAATACTGTGATCGGGTTATTCATCTACCGCCTCCGCAATGGGCTCCATTGATCCGTTGATGGGTATCGTGATCGAAATGGTGGTCCCTGCACTTTTATCGCTCTCGATGTTTAGATTACCACCCAATACTACTGCCCGTTCGGTCATTGAACGCAGCCCGAAACCTTTTTCGCTTGCAGCGGGATCAAACCCAATACCGTTATCATGGATCGCACAGGCAACATTATCATGGTTATAAGTCAGATTGATTTCAACTCGATCGGCCTTGCTGTGTCGGGCAACGTTAGCCAAAGCCTCCTGAAAAATGCGGAAAACCGCCTGTTCAATCTCTAATCGCAATTGGCGCTGGTGTTGGACGCGCAATTCAGCCGCTATCGAGTTCTGGCGTGACCATTCCTGACAGTATTCACTGAGGGCACCGGCAAGGCCTTTCCCTTCGAGTGCTGCTGGGCGCAGCTGTTGGATAAGAATGGTCAGCTCTTTTCGCAAGGCCAGAGTCAGGCGCTCAGCTTCTTGAATATGAGTGTCTGCGGCTTCGGGATTTTCCTTGAGCAGCTTGTGTGCAGTGCTAATTTGAGCTGCCGCAGCGAAGGCCTGCTGTTTGGCGCTGTCGTGCAGTTCGCGGGCGAGACGATTTCTTTCTTCCATCACGGCTAACTCCCGGCGTGTATCCATTAGCTCTTGCAGCTGAGCGGACATTTCATTAAGACGCCGGGCTAATTGTCCCAGCTCGTCCCCTGAAGGATCTTCAACTCGGACAGTGAAATCGCCTTGACTCCAGGCTATACTCGCTTCAGACAGCCGGTTCAATCTTTCAACCGGTCCTCTCGCCGCTATAAAGCCATAAACGGTGCCTGCCAATGCGGCAACGATGGTGAAAAACAAGGCGCTCACCCCAAGAATGGGAAGCACCTCAGCTAACTGGGAAAAGACAGTCGGCATCTCGCCGATAGCAACCAGCACACCCAATACCTGCTCATGAGGTTCATCCCATACTGGTAATGCAAAGACAACCTTCTGGTTAGACTCGACCAGCGAGTATAAACTTTTGGTATCACCTGAACCGGACAATGCAGCTTGCAAGGGTTCCGCTAATCCAGGAATGGCCTGCCCATCAAATGGCTGGCCAAGCGATTCTCCCCCCAGTAAATCCACAGGCCTTACACCTAGTAAACTGCCATCACTACCCACGACCAGCATCTCATCTGTAGCGTCAAAGGAAAGCGGTAGGGTCACGCTCGAAGCGGAGCCAACTCCTTCCAGCCAATCACCGATTCCACTCTGATCCGGGGGTGATTGTTCAAGATAAAACCGCAAAATTGGAGCGTAATCCACATTGGCTGCTTCGATAAGCTGGGCTGGTAATAAACCGCTGTTGACTAGTAGGACGATGCCGATCGCAGCGATGCCCAACAAAATCAGTTCCACTGTCAGTAACGCAGCTAAAGTCACGCCAGTATAGGTCAGCGTCAATCTCCAGCGCAGCTGCTGGAAGCGTTTCTTAGTAGGTCTGGGATCATTCATTGGATTATTATAAAGTGAACGAGTTGAGTCTGGAAAAGTCTGCCTCCTCTTCCCTGCAACACAGGAGAAGAGAGATGCAGATTGAAACTTATTTGGAATTTGGCGGGGAGATCATGCCATCCCAAGGAAGACTAGCACGAAGGTAAATGTGTTCATCAACCCGTGGGCAATTATGATCATCCACAGATTGCGATTTGATTTCAAATAAATCAAACCAAATAATAAACCCGTGAGTCCGGTCAACACGATCCCAGGAGGTCCCTGGTAGAAGTGGACCAGTCCGAAGAAGATGGAACTAAAAATCAAGGAAAGGGTCCAACGCAGCCTTTTACTTTGAAACAGGATTCCTAATTGGTTGATCAGGAATGCCCGGTAAATCATTTCCTCACCAAATGCCACCGCGGTCCAGGCCAAAACTACACTGGTTATGAGAAAAGGCAGGTTGCCCTCAAGAGGGTTGAACCGGCTCATGTCCGCCTTTGCAACCTCGGAACCTGGCAGATTGGTCGCAATGGTAGTAAGAACAAGGATCATCAGCAAAGCAGCAACTGCTGTCCCAAAACCGAGAAGTATGGTGCGAAACAAGTTTTTTGGTCTCGCCATCCCGATCTCGCGCCACCCTGTCCCATTCCGTTTCAGTATGACGGAAGCGACCAGGATGCTGAACAGGTATCCAAAGTAGATGGTCGCACTCCCGATTAATGTTGCCCCACCCAGAATGGTTCCTACTGTTCCAAGGATAAAAAGGGGTAGGAAAGCGACCAGTATTTCCAATAGGGTGATCGTTCTTTTTTTAGTTTTTACGTCCTCTGAATTTTGCTGTAAAGATAAATTACTTTCGTATAACATTGTTGAGCTCCTTTGAAAGCCATGATTATTGGTGAATGATATGTCATGATGCTCCTAGAAACAGGAACAAAAAGCGGATTGAATTGGCCAGTCCATGGGCGATGATGGGAATCCATAGGTTTCGGCCGAAACGGAGATAAGCCGCGCCCAGGATCAGTCCCATAGTGAAGGTGTTGAACACTCCCAAGGGACCTTCCACCCAATGCACCAGGCCAAATATAGTTGAACTGACCAGCAGAACCAGCACTTGACCCAATTTCGATCCAGGCAAGACATCTCCCAATTGAGTGATCAGGAAAGCCCGGTAGAACATTTCCTCGCCGAAAACAATCGTCGTCCAGGCGAGGATCACAAATAACAGGAATACTGCCAGGTTGCCGTTCAGCGGGTTGAAGCGAGATTGATCGATAGGCTGGACCTCTGCCCCTGGAAGGTTGAGTGCAATCACCTGCAGGGCGATGTTCATGACGATTGCAATTAACAGAACGCCGATTCCTAGAAAGATAGTGCGCTTCCAGCTGTGGGGGCGAGACAGGCCAATCTGGCTCCAGCTACTTCCCTGGATTTTCAGGATAACTGTGGCAATCAGAATGCTGGCAACGTATCCAAGGGTGACGATCATTCCTCCGAGAAAAGTGCTGGTACCTATCCGGGTGCCAATGAAACCGAAAACTATAATTGGCAGAAAGGTGATCAGGATTTCGAACAGGATGCGAGATTTTCGCAGTCCCGGTGATCGGCTGGTTCGCTTTTCTAGTGAGATAGCAATTTCATTTATCATAGAAATTCTCCTTTTTGTCATGTAAGATCATTGAATTATTTCTCTACAAAATGCTTTGTATGCCTGACCAGAGTTGCCTAAGGTGGTCAAAAACCTCCCAGTCTACCCTGAATAGGCTGGTTACATATTGTGCGTTTGCAATTACCCCCAATGCATACATCGCCGAAAATGCAGCTGTGCCAATGGCTGCCAAAATCCCGAATGCAAGACCTCCAAAGGCAATTACGCCTGCTGCCAGACCACCAAAAGCAATCAGGCCAACTCCCATTCCGCCAATAGCAATTCCACCAAAGGCAAACCCACCGATTGCCACAACGCCGATGGAAATTTCTCCTATTGCAATAAAACCCTTTGATACTAGCCGCTTTCCAGTTAGGGAGTCATAACCCCTGGTAATATGAATCAGCGGCCATCCAAATAGTTCCAGTTTTGATCGATATTCGAATCCGGGGTATACAAGTCTTTGATTTTCTGGGATTTGCTCAATATTGGTGCTCATTGTAGATACTCCTTGAAATTGTTGTTCATAGTGACAATAGGATATAGCAAGATCGCGAAAGAGACACGAGCCGGGAAAGGGGTTTAGTATGGGTCTGGAGGGGGGGATTGCAGGGGAAATACCACTACTGGGGATGGGGGTTACAAGTCCCCTGTGAGCGAGGGAAAGAAAAAAAGTCGCAGCTTGCTGCGACTTGTTAGTTTTTTATATTTTTTGGTAAATGGATTATTTGCGACCCAAGCCTGGTTCAGTAGCTCCCACCAGGGCGACCTTGTTTCCAAGCACGTTTTTTCCCTGTTCCATGTCGTAGTGCGCTTGGCCGATCTCCTCGAATCTATATACCTGTCCCAGGCAGGGATCGATTTTTCCATCATAGACCAGCTGGTTGTAAGCTGCGGCTTGCTCATCATTCGTGCCGTGAGAACCCTGCAGGCGTTTTTGACGCACCCAATGGTAGCGCAGGTCAACGGAGGCGGTGTAGCCGGTTGTCCCCGCACAAATCACCACCATGCCGCCCGCCTCGCAGACGAAGATACTGGTGGGGATGGTCGCTTCCCCGGGGTGCTCAAAGACGATCTCGGGACTACGGCGTTCACCGAGGACGTCCCAGATGGCTTTTCCGAAGGCACGACAGCCACTCAGCCATTCCTTTTGACCAGCCTTATCGGTCCAATGTGGGGGAATTCCCCAATGAGAGAAATTTTTGCGGTTGATGTAACCGACTGCCCCCAGTGATTTGCAGTACTCGCCTCGTTCGTCATCGGAGACGACTGCGACTGCCTGAGCCCCGTGGGTCTTCGCCAGCTGGATGGCCTGCCCACCCAAACCACCTGAACCACCCCAAACCAGCACCAGGTCGCCTTCCTGCAATATATTGCCTTGCCAACCGAACAGCATGCGGTAAGCAGTGGTGCCGACCAGCGTCGGTGCAGCAGCCTCTTCCCAACTTAGATGAGGCGCTTTAGGCAGCACGGCGTGAGCTTGAGCCACACAGAACTGTCCAAACGATCCAAAATTGGTGTTATAACCCCAGATTGCCGCCGAGGGGGCAAGGATGGGATCTTTACCTGCTTGGACCCAAGGATCATCGGCTTTCCACCAGCCATGATGAACAACGACTTGGTCACCGACGGATACATTCTCCACTTCACTCCCCACGGCATACACAACCCCAGACACATCGCTGCCGCCAATGTGGAAATCGTAGGGTTCTCCCATCTTCTGGCGGATGCGGATCACATCAATTGGGATACCCCTTGCTGCCCAGACATTGTTGAAATTGATCCCGGCCGCCATAACGGAGATCAGGACCTCGTCTGGTTTAATCGGGGGTACATCTATCTCTTCAACCTGGAATGCAGTGCGCGGATCGCCGAATCTCTCCGGTCTGATCACCTGGGCGATCATTTTTTCCGGGACCTCTCCAAGCGGGGGTTGTGAACCGATAGGGAATGAATTCGTCATTGAGTGTCTCTCCTTAGAAATGTAAAAAATCAATTTCTGGATCTATGGCAATTTAATTTCACCCGTTTGCGAGTTCGGCGTGAACACCGAATCTCTCCTAAAATTAAGATTATATCTTCAAATGTCCCTAATTTGGTAAAATCATCCAGTAAATGTCAGATTTTTGGCTGGCATTGGTGTTGCTGGATAAGTTAACTGCAGTTGATATTCGAGAAGTGACAAGAGGTAAATGATGTTTTCGAGAGGCCGGCGAATGGGCCGCAGCTATGAATCTGAGGACGAGGAACAGAAGTTTCGCCTTACGCGAGAAGAACTCGGTACATTTACAAGATTGCTAACCTATGTGCGCCCATATAACAAATGGATGGTCGTTTCAATCATCGCACTGTTGTTCAGTGTGGGATTAGGCTTAATTCTGCCTCTGGTCATCCGCAACCTGGTCGATCTCATTTTCGTTGATAACGATCTACAGCAGCTTAATCGCCTGGCGATTGGTCTTTTCTTGGTTTTCATCCTGCAGTCGATATTCAGCTTCATCCACCGTCTTTCCCTGGCTTATGTTGGGGAAAATGCGGTGGTTGACATTCGCGTGCAGGTATTCAGCCATTTGCAGGCTTTATCACTGCGCTTTTTTGGTGATTACCGCACAGGAGAGATAGTTTCGCGCATCACCAACGACACTTCACTGCTCCAATCTGCGATTACCGATGACCTGGTCGCGCTGTTACGCCAGGGGATAACTTTGATCGGCGCAGCAGTTCTGCTGTTCTGGTTGGATTGGCGCCTGACGGTGATCATTCTTCTGGGAATTCCATTTATTACCCTGACAATGGTCTGGTTGGGGCGCAAGATCCGGCGCGAGTCGAAGGCAGTGCAGGATGCCCTGGCTAAATCCGCCAGCGTGGTGGAAGAAACAACGGCTGGTGTGCGCATCGTCAAATCATTTGCCAGAGAACGCTATGAAATTGAGCGATTTACCGGCGCGGTTAAGGAGACTTACGCGGCAGCGATGCGAAGGGCAAAGATTGGGGCTGTTTTGGGACCCATCATCGGTTTCTTGGCTTTTGCATCAATCACGATCACACTCTGGTTTGGGGCATTTGAAGTGATCCAAGGGCGTTTGACGGCGGGTGATCTGGTCGCTTATCTCATTTACACCATGATGGTCGCCGCGCCGATCGCCTCATTAGCAGGCTTGTATGCCCGCTTCCAGGGGGCAATTGGGGCCACTGAACGCCTATTTGATCTGCTGGATGAAAAACCGGATATCACCAGCAAGCCAGACGCGATTATCCTGCCTCCGTTGACAGGTGAAGTGAAATTCGAGGGAGTCAGTTTTACCTATACGGAAGATATCCCCGTGTTGCGAAATGTATCATTTCGCGCCGATCCGGGGAAAATTATCGCCCTGGTTGGTCCCAGCGGCGCAGGAAAATCGACTCTAATCAGCCTGATCCCACGCTTTTGGGATGTTGACGCCGGTATGGTGAACGTTGATGGTTTTGATATTCGCCAGGTAAATCTGCACAGCCTGCGAGAACAAATTGGTATCGTACCGCAAGAGACTATCCTGTTCTCTGATTCCGTATTCGCCAATATTCAATATGGAAACCTGGAAGCGACCAGGGAGGATGTTAAAGCTGCAGCAAAGGCTGCCAACGCACACGAGTTCATCCTCAATGATTTACCGCATGGGTATGAGACAGAGGTAGGCGAACGTGGGGTGAAGCTCAGCGGGGGCCAGCGGCAACGGATAGCAATAGCCCGGGCGATCCTCAAAGATCCGCGCATCTTGATTTTGGATGAGGCTACCTCCTCATTGGATAGCGAGAGCGAGAGCCTGGTTCAAGAAGCTCTGGAGCACCTGATGCAGGGGCGTACCTCTTTTGTGATCGCCCACCGTCTCAGCACGATTATCAATTCCGATTGGGTGTTGGTCTTGAACGAGGGAAGATTGGTGGAGCAGGGCACTCACCTGAGTCTGCTTGAACAGCCGAACGGATTGTATGCACGGTTGTACGAGATGCAATTTGGCGCAGCGGAAGGTGAGGAACTCCCCCTGCTGGTCGACGAGATGTAGTGCGGCATTAACGGGGGATATTTTCTAACTACAAATCACTTGGTCGATTTTTCGAGAAACATTTCCTGCTGAAGTTTTCCCCCTGGAGGTACCACGATGAACTCGGGTGACAAGTTTTGTTGGGATTTGAGAGCTTCAGAAATCTGCTTGATGAACTCATCGCTCCCCAAATACTCATCATAGACCATCCCGAAACGCTCGCAGTACGCAGCCACTTCTAAGGCTCGCGGACGGTATTGATCCAAATCATCCTGGCTTTGGGCGACAAAAACCAGCTGCCGGTAGTGCTGGTACTGCTGTTCCATCAACCAGTCAGCTGTCTCAAGGCCAT
Source organism: Anaerolineales bacterium (assembly GCA_041558875.1). Taxonomy (GTDB): domain Bacteria; phylum Chloroflexota; class Anaerolineae; order Anaerolineales; family UBA4823; genus PFL25. The sequence goes on along the minus strand of JBFFEL010000022.1, from coordinate 9,544 downwards.
ATTTTTCCACGTACTTTTCATGCTCACTGAGGGGATCGGAACCTACTTCGAACCAGCCCTTGGATAGATAGTACGTGCCAGGATTTTCATGGAATTGCTGTAAGTATCGCTGGCGCGAACCCATGAAGATCGCTATGCAATCATCTGCCTTGGGGATCACCAGGGTGTGTATGCCTGCCTGGATTTCATCCAGACCATTACCGCAAAGCCCATACCCCAGCACGACGAGGCTGGGTTGTTCAATCGCATAGATGTTTTCTTGCACAACCTGATTGAGTTGTTTGGGAACAGAATGCAGGCCGTACTCCAAGAAGCGGGTCGAGACACCGTTTGAGTTGTCTACAATCCCTTCAAACACTTTGCAGGCTAAGAAAACTACCGGTAAATCTGTCATATTGAGTCGGGTTTATTATAATCGCTATGGGGGCTGAGGAGAATTGCTGTATGGATTCCTCGAATCCCAAGAATTCATGGATTAGGAGATGCAACTCGTTATATACGGGTTGGTGTGTGGATTGTGCAACGGGCTTTACTATCACGGAGTATATACCAGACACTGAGTTGATTCGGCCGAGATGTAGATAATCCGTATTAAGATCCTGAACGTAACTTTTTTTAGTATAAAAGCTATGAGGATAATCCTTGGTAAACGATTCGGGGTATAAGAACGAGAACAAAACTGGTTAACGAGTAGAATAGTAATATCCTCGATATCCAGTATGTCGAACTACATTCTTTGAGCAGGTAGCTGACTAGCATTTGGGGAGCAAAATGAAGTACATCGAAATCAACGGTGCACGTATCCATAATCTGAAGGATATAAATGTCAGCATTCCAAAAGACAAACTTGTTGTTTTCTCCGCGGTTGGTCAGGGAGGACAGCATATCTTTTGCATCCCTGAGAAAGACCTTGTCGTTGTCGTAGCATCCAAAACAGGCAGCAGGTGGCGAGATCGGTGGTCCCTCTTGGAGGATTTTGTCATCCCGGCAGTTGTGGAGTAGGTATGTCGAAACCGTGAGGATTCATAAAACAATGAAAGAGTCAATAAACGCTTTTGATGAGCGCCAACTCATAAACTGGTTGCTGGAAGGGGATGTTTCGATTCAGTATCAGGTTAATCGAGACTTGCTGGGGGTTGAAAGACCAGACCAACGGAATCGCATCGCGACTGAAGGATGGGGCGCTAAATTTCTCAGTTATCGAAATGAAGAAGGGCATTGGGGACAACGGTTTTATCAACCGAAGTGGATTTCAACCCATTACACAATCCTGGATCTAAAAAACCTGGCCATTTCCCCTAAAAATAAAGATATAAGTCAATCTATAGCGCAGGTAATTCGAGATCTCAAAAGCCCTGATGGTGGGATTCTTCCAATTGGTGCAGACAAGAAGAGCGATGTTTGTGTAAACGGCATGTTTCTGAATTATGCTTCGTATTTCTTGATGGAAGAAGAAGAACTAAAATCCATCGTGGACTTCTTACTTTCAGAGCATATGCAAGATGGCGGTTTCAATTGCAATTCCAATACGATAGGGGCCATACATAGCTCACTGCATTCGACGATTTCTGTTGTCGAAGGGATTTTGGAGTATGCAAAGAGTGGCTATGGGTATAGGCTGGAAGAGCTGCAAGATGTCGAAAGAAAATCAAGAGAATTTTTATTGCAGCACAGGTTGTTCCGATCTGATCTAACTGGAGAAATCATTGACAAGAAAATGTTGATGCTTTCTTATCCATCGCGTTGGAAATATGACATATTACGAGCATTAGATTATTTTCAATTCGCTGGGATCAACTACGACCCACGAATGCAGGATGCCCTTGATGTGCTGAAGAAAAAACGACGGAAAGATGGCAAATGGCCCGTTCAGGCAAAGCACCCGGGGCAAACTCATTTTGACATGGAGAAGACCGGAGGTCCGAGCCGCTGGAATACCTTAAGAGCGCTAAGAGTTCTAAAACAATTCGGTTAGGTTGAAAACGCCAGGTAACTCCTTCTCGTATAGTCGCATGTTAAAGCTTTGTTCTGAAACGCTCAATCCCTCGTTTACCAGAGCATTATGGTTGGTGATGCGAATTATGCAAGAACTTCGAATTTAATAAAGAAGTCCTTTGCCAGGGAATAGATTAAAACATCAATTGATGTTATATAGAGACAAGAGACCAATATGAAGAAATTGGTTGGAATTGGAAGAATTATGAAGAGTGTAATCATTGCTGTCTTGTTGGTTATGCTGCTCAATGCTTGTAGTCCTGAAGTCAAGATCGTGCCACTTGGGGAACGGAAATTTGGTAAGCAGGAAGCACAGGTTGAAGAGATTCATTTTCGATCTGGTAAGTTTAATCTTGTGGGTGACCTGCGGCTGCCTGAGGGGGATGGACCGCATCCGGCGATAATCATGGTGCACGGCAGTGGGAATGCTACACGAGATGGTGCCGTTCCGTTCAGTGCCATGATTGAGATCTTCTTGCGCAATGGATACGCGGTATTTTCCTGGGACAAGCCAGGCAGCGGTGGTTCGACGGGGCACCTCGAGCATGAACTCACTCAGCGTGCTGCCATTCTGACTGATGGAATCGAGGTGCTTGTCGAACATCCTTCCATCGATCCGGCTCGTATTGGCCTGTGGGGAATCAGCCAGGCAGGCTGGGTCATGCCCCTGGCGCTTGAGCAAACAAACGAGGTTGCTTTTATGATCGTGGTTAGCGGTGGGGCAGAAGACAGCATTGAACAGATGGCTTACCAGCTTGGACAGCGAATTCTCTCTTTTGGGGGATCTGAGGAGGATGCAGCACTGTTCGAGAAATATCGTGCACAAGCTGTCAAAGCTACCACTTATGCAGATTATCGGGAGGCAATGAATATTCTGAATACGATCCCAAACGTTGAACAGATTGTGGGATTCTCGCTCGAGATCGCGGAAGAAGCCGATTGGAAACCCAGGCCGCGGGACAGTGACGCTTTTATTGACCCGAGTGAAATCATCAAACACATCACAATCCCAGTACTCGCCTTCTATGGTGATATCGATAAGAATATCGACCCGGTCCAAGGTGCTGAGGCTTATCAGATCGCCCTAGAGACTGCTGGCAACCAGGATTACCAAATAGAGGTGATTCATGGCGCTGCCCATGTTTTTGTATCCGATCTGAGATATGTAGAAACATTGGAGAGCTGGCTTCAGCATTTATCTGATTAGAAACTATAGGGAAATCTTTAGACACCAGAACATATAAAGGTTTTGAGATTAGAAATCAATTTTACAGCTTGGTGGGATTTAAGGAGAAAGAGATATGTTCGGCCTGGATAAATATAATACGTTGTTTGTTATTTGGGCGTTTGTGTTGCAGATTTGCTTGATCGTGCTTTTTGCGATCCGCAGGTCAAATTTAGATCTCATTCTGGAGCATGGCTGGATATTCTATTTATTAAGCATCCCTGCTCTGATTGTAAGCATTATCATGCTGCGGGGTGGAAAAGAGTGGTCATTCTGGATCGGTGGGTTTATTTTCCTTCTCTGGGCCATCTTTGGCTTAATCGTTGAGTACGGATTAAAAATTCAATGGCGTAGCCCAATCGTCTGGCCAATATTAATTCCTTATGTGGTGCTGTATTTGGGGACGATCATGTTCTACTGGTTTCCTTTGGGCATCATCAGCAGACCGTTGTGGTACATCTATGCAGTCCTTTTTGGGCTGAGCGCATATTTGAACATCACCTCGCATTAGAGATCGTTCCATTGGTTTATGAGAGCCTGACCTGATCGGGCTCTTTTGGTTTGGACGATAAGAGAATGATCACTGAAGCTATTCATCTGTTTCCAATTTTTAATTATGATCCGGTTCGATGAAAGTTTGATGATCTGAGGGGGAAAGATGAATCACCTCCGGAGCCCTATCCCAATCGGGTCTCCAGACGCATGATAATCCTGGCATAAATCGCTATCCTGTAATCAGAAGTTAAACAGGAGGCGATCCAATGCCAGCTGAGATTATCCTGCAAACTCAGGACTTGAAGAAGTGTTTCGGTTCAGTGCGGGCGGTTGAGCAACTCGTGCTCAGCCAAAAAAACGGTTAAAGGACACGTCAGTAACATCCTAAGTAAATTGCACCTGGCCGATCGCATGCAGGCAGCAGTTTACGCCTGGCGTGAAAGGATCGTTCGCCGGGATCCGTGATTTTGGATTACCAATAGTCTTTTGGGGGAGAAGATGATTTTGTTTTCATTCAAATTTCGGCCTTACGCTGTGATTTGATGGTCAAAACTGGAAACTCAACTGTATACTCTGCTTTCTCAAGATGTTAATCGGCTAATTATCACCTGATTGGTAATTATTTCGTGCTATAATGGCTGCGGGTGGAAAATATGTGTCATTATGTTGGCACGGACGATAACTACCACCTTCATCCCAAATTACAGGCCGAAAAAGTCAGCTCGTAGTCGCGTCGTGTAATGAATTGGACGATAAGGACCATCTCATTTCTATTAGGGTTGTTAATTTATGAACTTCTCCACATCTGAAAATGAATTCAACGCAATTAAAGATAGGTACGATCAGATATATGTAATCGTCTCCCCGCCCAGATGCAGCTCGACGGCATTCGCCAGGGTGTTTTGGGAGCTGCCATCTGTAAAATATTACGCCCATGAACCTTTTGAAGGTATATACTTTATGGAACAGGACCTGGATTCCGCGCTCGATAACCTGAGGAATCCACTCGATTTGCGGGATGTAAAGCAGAACTCAAAGTATAAATTTGGCAACTCCCTGGTGATCAAGGAAATGCCTTATCAGGTTGGAGATAACTTCCCGCTCCTGGTCAGTTTGACCCGCAAACCGGTTATCTTTCTTACCCGTGATCCCCGGCAAAATATTGCTTCGCGCATGGCGAAGAAAGAAGAAGTGGGGGATAATCCCCTTTTCCCGCTGGTGGAGACGGGCTGGGAGCTGCTCTCCCGTCAAGTCAAGTATTGTAAAGATCGAGATATCCCGTATTTGATCGTGGATGCAAAGGATTTTAGGAACCAGCCGGTGCCTGTTTTTGGACATTTTTTTAATCGCCTGGGAGTGGAATTCCAAAAGGAGGTGCTCTCCTGGAATTCCCGTCCAGATGTCGATATTGACAACTTGGAAGGAGGTCACAGTCATCTTTACGAAGAGGTTTTATCCAGCACGGGAATGCTGCCCGACAACGATCCCATCCCGCCGATTGAGTCTTTCCCCAAAGAGAAGGGATACCGCGATCATGTCCATCAATGCATGCGCATCTATGAGCAGCTGAAGGCTTCCTCCGCCAGGATCAGAGTGCCTCAACGCAGCGCGGAAAAGATGTACCAGAATACGATTTCGCCTGGGGATTAATCAACCATGGGGAATCTAATTAACCTGAAATGCAGATTATTAGGTTTTTCGTTTTTATTCAATGAAAATTGTCTCCAACGTATCTTGCTGGGCTGAACGAGTAAAGTGAGTCCCCAAGAATCGTGACGGGTGAAGAATCCCTTAAGTTTCTGATTAGCAGTGGTATCAGGGATACTTCGGCTCCGTCAAACGGAGCCTCAGCATGACAGTTTGATTGATTTAATCAAAATTTGTGCATGGTGTTATTAATTTAAGTGAGCTTATGGCACATCAATATTAATCGCCGGTTTGAAGTATGGAAACCCATTCTTAGCTGCGAATTGGCAGGAAAGCGCATCCTCAGGTTAGGGTGCGCTTCTGATTTAAGGTCATATGATTCTGCAGTCAATAAGTAAATGAATGGCCCTGCTCAAGAAATGCTCGACCACTGTTTGAGGAGTTCATTGATGAAGTGATTGAGACTGTTCTAGGGAGAAAGTGGGGATAAAAGTAGTACCACTTGACACATTTCTGCGAACCGTGATAAACTCACGTATGTGAATAGTTTTGCACAATTGTGATTCCTTGCACGACACTACATGGAATTTTAGGTAGGAAAACTTGGCAGCTCCCCAGTTATCTAGAGAACGTTCAGCAATGTTGGCGGATATCGCTGAGTGGTATTACATCGATGGCTTGAAACAAAGCGAAATCGCCAGCAGGATCGGGGTGGATAGATCCATGATTTCGAGGATGCTGGCAGAAGCCCGTAAACAAAAAATTGTTGAGATTCGAATTCATAGGTCTCTTTCCTCAGATCGAGATCTTGAAGAACGACTGGTTGAGCGTTTCGGTTTAAAGAAGGCTTGTGTATTACAGGATAAAGGTAATGATTATTCTCAGCTGCTCCAGCAGCTGGGAGTCGCTGGTGCGAACCTGTTGAAGGATTACTTCAAGCCGGGGACAACCCTCGGACTATCCTGGGGGACTGGGGTAAGCGCTGTAGTTGATGCGGTAGAGCAGTCCAGGCCCGTCTCCATGCGAATTGTGCAGGTGGTCGGTGCCATGGGAGCACAGAATAGTGTTTACGATGGACCGGGATTGGTCCAACGTCTGGCACAAATCATTGATTGTGAAAGCTATTTCTTAAATGCACCATTTATCGTTGAAGAGCCGGGAATTGCCCAGGCCTTGCTCACAAACCAGAACATAGCCGAAGCGATGCTATTGGCTCAAAATTGTGATGTCGTTTTGGTTGGTGTGGGCAGTACAGAACCCGAATATTCGAGTTTTTACCAGGCCGGATATGTGCCTTTGATTGATTTAAATCAATTGCGTGACTTAGGAATGGTGGGGGATGTGTGCGGACGCCATTTTAATTTGGAAGGAGAATCTCCAGACTTGGAATTTCATGAGCGAATTGTAACCATCAATGAAACTGATTTGAAGAACATTCCAATCCGAATTGCCGTTGCAGGGGGGCTGGGAAAATTCAAGGCAATACTTGGCGCGCTGCGGGCTGGTTATATCAACATTCTCGTCACCGATGATCAAGTTGCCAATGCAATTCTTGAATTGAAGTAATTTATCAAATGCAGGTTTATTATGGAGGTAACCGGGAAATTGAGGAAAGAGTCATGAAAACTATTGAAAAACCTAAAAAGACGATTCAGGCTGATTTTAAGGCCAGGCAGGACGAGTTAGGTCTGGCTGATGAGCAGCTGGTCGAAATGTTTGCAATGATGAGCAAAATTCGCCACTTTGAGCGAATGGCAGATCGCCTGTATGCCGCTGGAAAAGTGCACGGTACGATGCATCTATCCGCCGGGCAGGAAGCGGTGGCAGTGGGTTTGGGGACTACGCTGCGACCAGATGATTACTTCTTAAACCATCATCGAGGGCATGGGCACTTCATTGCTAAAGATGCAGACATTAACCGCATGATGGCCGAGTTCATGGGAAAGGATACAGGTTACTGCCGTGGGCGGGGGGGGTCGATGCACATTGCAGATATTGAAGCCAATAATCTAGGTGCCAATGGTATCGTCGGGGGGGGATTATCGCTTGCCGTTGGGGTCGGCCTGGCTCTGCAAATGCAGCGCAAGGAAGAGATAGTGGTTGTTGTTTTTGGTGATGGGGCGGCGAATGAGGGCATATTTCACGAGTCGCTGAATATGGCCGCACTCTGGAAACTACCCGTCTTATTTGTCTGTGAGAATAACCTCTATGGCATGTCCATGCACGTCGACCGCGCGACTTCCAAATTGCCTATTGCCCAGCGGGCTGAAGGATACGGAATACCGTGGCATTATATCGATGGCAATGATTTGCTGCTGGTACATGAGACGATGAGGCAGGCAGTAGACAAAGTAAGAAATGGGGAAGGACCTGTCTTTGTAGAAGCCGAAACTTATCGTTATTTTGGTCACTCGAAAAGCGATCGCAATCTCTATCGCACCAAAGAAGAGATCGATGAATGGCGAAATTTGGATCCTATCCTGCGCGTTCGCAGAAGCCTAATAGATACCGGGATCATGACAGAGGAACAGGCTGAGGAAATTGATCAGGAGGCAGTAAAGGTAATTGAAGCGGCGGTTGATTTTGCCGAAAATTCTCCTGAACCGGATGTGAGCACGGTGGAGGAGTTTGTCTATGCCTGAGATGACGTACGCAGAAGCAATTCGATCGGCGATGTCAGAGGAAATGCGCCGTGATGAGCGGGTTTTCCTCTTCGGCGAAGATATTGGACGCTATGGGGGTGCATTTGGGGTGAGCTTCGGAATGCTGGATGAATTTGGACCGGAGCGGGTTAAAGAAACTCCTATCTCAGAAGCTGCAATCATTGGGGCGGCAGCTGGTGCGGCGATGGTTGGTATGCGGCCCATCGCGGAAATGATGTTTATGGATTTTATCTTGCTGGGAATGGAGCAGCTGGTGAACCAGGCTGCCAAAGTACGTTTCATGTTCGGCGGCAAAGCAACGGTTCCCATGGTGATTCGTATGGCAGCCGGCTCCGGAACAGGCGCTGCTGCTCAACACTCCCAATCCCTGGAAAGCTTGCTGATGCACATTCCTGGCATTAAGGTGGTTAATCCCAGCACGCCGTACGATGCGAAAGGATTGCTCTTGAGTGCTATCCGCGATCCAAACCCGGTTTGTTTTGTGGAACATAAACTGCTTTATAAAACAAAAGGGGAGGTCCCTGATGGTGAATACACAATTCCCCTCGGTGTGGCTGAGGTAAAACGAGAGGGCAGGGATATCACTGTAGTTGCCAGCAGTATTATGGTTTCCAAGACTATGGCCGTGGCTGATAAACTGAGCGCAGAGGGCATTGAGGTAGAGGTTGTCGATCCACGTACCCTCCGCCCATTGGATGTCGATACGATCATGAAATCAGTTCGCAAAACCGGTCGCCTATTAGTGGTGCATGAAGCCTGCAAAACCGGGGGTTGGGCAGGCGAGGTTATTGCTTCGATCACCAGCAGTGCGGCCTTCGATTACGTTGACGCTCCGATAAGACGATTAGCAGGAAAAGATATCCCCATTCCTTATAACCGCAATTTAGAGCAGGCTGCTGTCCCCCAAGAAATTGATATCGAAACGGAAATTAGGGCTATCGTAGCAACACAATATTAGTTGAACCAGGAGGCGTGAAAGATGCCAACGCCATTCATAATGCCAAAATTCGACATGGATCAGGAAAATGCGACGATAGTGGAATGGTTAAAAGATGAAGGTGACCATGTCGAGCTTGATGAGTCCGTGCTTACGGTGGAGACGGACAAGGTTGCCATTGAAGTCCCCAGTCCAGCGTCGGGAAAATTAGCCAGGATCAGCTTCGGTCCTGGAGATGTTGTCCCTGTTACGACGGTTATCGCTTTCATCCTGGCGGAAGATGAATCAGTGGAGGATCTCCCTGAAGATGACGCTCCATCTGAAAAGTCCTCTTTGCCTGAACTAGCCTATGTTGAGCAAGATCAAGTTGCCGTGGGTGAGACAGCGATGGAAAAAGTTGTTTCAGCGACGCCTTTAGCCTCTCGGATGGCGCAATCATTGGGGGTTGACCTGGCGGATGTGCCTTCTGCAAAAGACCGGGTCACGAAGGAGGATGTCGAATCTTACATCCGCAGCAAAACGCCAGCAGATGGCAGAGTGGCAATTCCTGCTACCCCAGCAGCCCGGCGCCTGGCTCGGGAG
>JBFFEL010000021.1:0-44867 GCA_041558875.1 Anaerolineales bacterium | reverse complement strand
GTTGCAGGCTCGATCTGGTTTCTGTTTGAAGGTCCTGGATGGCGATTCTCCGGACTGCTCGATGAAAATCAAAATCCAAAGCCTGTCTACCAGGGGATAGATTTTTTAACTACACATTTGTCGAATGCACAATATGTTGGGGTTATCGACATGTTTGATTCTATTGAGGCATACGAATTCATCTCTCCAGATTTGAGAACCTGGATTCTATGGTCACCTGATGAAATTGATACCGTTATCATAATTCCCAAAAATACTTCCAAAATACTGGACAAATTTGGCAACGAATTAACGCCAGAGGGAAACCTGATCGTTGTCAATAGTCCCACATACATCGTTCTCAACAGGTAAAACGTGCAATAATATACATTTCCCACCAAATTGCTCGATCGATATTCTTTTTCTCAATCATTGGACCATTTTTTCAGCTTGTAGTTCCTCTCAGGACGAGACAGAACAAACATTTACAGTGGAGCATGTAGGGGGATTCCCCCAGAACCAGGTTAAAGCCTCTCAGTCAACCACCAGATTATGATAATTATCGCCGTGAACCAATGGAATGGTATGCATCCCAGACTAGGACAAGACAGGCGATTTGGTTTAGACCAGAAATTCACTGAAATATTCTTTCAGATGGGATCTCAGTTTAAGGGCATGAACAATCTGATGATTCACTGCTGAACTATTATCGACATCTAATGGGAGTTCGAGGATCTAATCCTGCATTCAATGATGGTAATTTTGAAATAATCGATCTTGAGTCATCTGGTATTGGTCCATGGGGATTTATGCGTGTTTTGGATGGACACAAAGTATTGGCGTTATATAAATTCAGTTCTAAAGAGCAAGAGGTTAGTTAATATGATATTCCATTTTCATCAAGTGAGCTGGTCGACTTGATATCAGGGGAATCGTACTCTACACACGCTATGATGAGAACTTTCGATTGTTAATTGGTCCAGCTGAAGCTTTTTGACTGACCACTCTTAAGTAAAGGAGTACGCATTTCTAGCCTTTCTCCCGTTGGTTTAACGGGAGTTTTTTGTTTTAACTGGTGCAGTTGTCAAATTTGGTGCCGCATTACATTGGACTGATTCTAGAGTGTAATATTGATATAAACGCTCCAATCATTAGTTAGCTTGGGACGTCAAAAAATATTTCAATATTTGGAAGGAGGATTATTAGTGGGTAAGGATTTAAAGCCTCAATTATCGGAAGCGGAACAACGATTTCAATTCGGACTAGATTCTGGAGACTTCACGATGGAAGGCCGCATCAGGTAGTTCATTAAATTGCTACCCACTGAGCCGCGATGAAAGCTTTGTCAAGCGCCATTTGAAGGATTTGGGGATTCTCTCGTGAAGCGAGCTTCGAAAAAATATCCTTCGGATTACAATCCTCAGGTTTGTAACACCTGTTTTTAGGTCGTTAGAAAGGATCAGATCGGTGCTTAGGTTTTACAGTCGTTCCTATTTTCTGATGTGCGTGGTTCAACAAGTATCACTGAGGTTATGGCAAGTAGTGAATTCAGCAAACTAATAAATCGTTTTTATCAGGCAACTACCCATGTGCTTATTCATTATGATGCCTTGATTGACAAGTTGATCGGTGAAGAAGTTGCTGCTTTTTTCGTTCCGGGATTCGTGGGACAGGACCATGCTTCCAAGGCTGTCAAAGCCGGAAGGGAATTACTCCGGGTTACAGGCCAAGCTGTTCCAGATGGTCCTTGGGTTCTAGTTGGAGTTGGCGTGAATCCCGTAAAAGCCTGGATTGGTGCAGTAGGGTCTTCCAATCAGGTATCTGATATTACTGCCCTTGGCGATTCGGTCAATGTGGCCGCCAGATTAGCCTCAATGGCTGGTACAGGGGAATTATTTTTTAGTGAAGATAGCAGAAATATGGCTGGAATATCCAAATCAGGTCTCTAGGAGAGAAATCTCGAATTACAAGGAAAATGTGAACCAATGCCTGTTTGGGTAATGCGTTTAAACTATGTCTTTAAAAATATTGGGGATTTCAATATTTATCAGCTAATGCCGAATTTCATATATCGGGTGGGTCAAAATCCATAAACCTGGTGAGGTCCTAAGAATTCGGGATATTTGTCAATCAGAACTCGGCGGGCTGAAAAGCAACAATGACAGGCATCGACAAACCCATCTTTGGATTCTAACTTGGTATTTTGGATCAGGCCAAGAGGACCCATGTCGGAAAGCAAAGACATTATGATATGTTCATCAATATTGTAATCAGCGATAATCAGGTCGAGGGATTTCTCGTTTATATTACCGATAGCTATCCCTGGACATACTTGAATATATCCGTAGGCATCAATAAAAAACTTCTCAGGAAATTTTAGATCTTTGCGGGGACACTCAGTAAACTGATTTGCTGGATAAAACTGTCTGCCTGCCAACATTGTTTTGGCTGCTCTTCCGGAAAACATCAATCGAGGTTCATCCAGTGAATATCCTGCTTCATGAGGCTTCTTATCGCCAGGTGGTTCTTCAGCAGAAGATATACTGACGATCGTGGTTGGAATACCTAGTCTCTGGGCTGCATCCACCGCCTTGGAGGCTGGTGATCTATCTGGATTTTTGTAGTGCAGGATGTCGTTGCTAATGCGGATATCTCCTATTCCCATCTCTGCCAATGGTCTCAGAAAACGCAATCCAGCTTCGATTGTCCGGGCGAAATACCCATTGGTCTCAACGCCCACGTTATACCCGAGCTTTATGGCGCGTTGAACACTTTTTAATAATAATGTGTATTGGGTAAAGGGTTCACCACCCCCGAAATAAATCCACCTGACAGAAGGAATTCTGATCCCATCATTTAAGATCCGCGATACCTGGCTAAGAGAGATTTTCCCCGGAGCTCTTTGATCGCTGAACACGTAACAGTGTTTACATCTCAAGGAGCAATTGTAAGTTAGCAAAATGTGCAGTTTGGTAACCATAGAATCGCGGTAAATTTCTTTATTCTAATTTATTAGAGAAGTTAGTCCATCCTTCTTATCATATCAAAACAAACTGGCTGAGAATTGTCTCGCTATTCCAAGTGGTTGATAATTCTATTGTCAAATAATGAAGTTCATAACTGATTGAGGGATGTTCCTACTGGAGTTTATTGTTTATTAGACAATATTAATTATAATCCCGGTATCTTGCGGTAATGATTTTCGGAATTGATAATAAGGAAAGGATATGAGGGATAAAGATTCAGTGATCAATATAATTTATGATGCTTTTGCGAAAAATGAGTATCCGGGAGATGATTATTTGATCGGATCAAGAGAAGGCAGTGAACCTTTTGAAGAAATCGAGCCATTTATAGGAAAATGGGATTGGACAGCAATTGACTCCAAGATACTTGACCGACATTCAGGGGCACTGAATTTCTTCTCGGAAGCTGGATTAAGATTTTTCTTACCAGCTTATCTAATTGCTGATTTAAATACGGAATTGTTCACAGCTGATCCATTATTCACTCTAACCCATGGTTTCAATGATGTGGAAATTGAACATGAGATTGAATCCAGGGTGTTTATCCGCAAAACTGGAAAATCCGCATTTGTTAATCCTCTGCGCTATGGTGCGATGACATTTTTCGATTATGCCAGATTCCGGCTATCTGTGTTCTCCCGGGAGGAGGCTAAGGCAATAGTCACGTATCTCAGGTACAAGCTATATCATGATGAGATGGGAATCGATAAAGACAATATCGAATCTGCCTTGGATTTATTTTGGCTGGAGCGAGTCGAAAATGCGCCAACCACAAAGACAATTCGCATCTATTTGAATGAAGAGCAGGATTACCTTGCTGCTTTGGACAAGAGTTTTGATGACGATGATTTATCGTGTTCAATGGTTCATGAATAATTACAATAACGTTGAGGATGGGGGTGATACAATACGGGATTATTGAAAAATCCATAATTGCTCGATGTCCACGGAATTAATGACCTTAAAGGTTCTCTCACTTAGTGATAAACAAATCGAATCGATCTATAGTCCTATTGTGAAGGATCGCTTCCCAGATATAGATTTAATATTGGGATGTGGAGATCTGACGTATTCATACTTGGAATTCATTGTAAGTATGCTCGATGTGCCTATGTATTATGTGCGTGGTAATCACTCGCATATGATTGAATACACCGCCTCTGGGCCGAAAACACGACCACAAGGCGGTACGGATATTCACCGGAGAGTAGTAAATCATCACGGATTAATCCTCGCCGGGGTTGAAGGAAGTTTGCGGTATCGCAGAGGACCTTTCCAATATTCCCAATTCGAAATGTGGAAACATGTTTTTGCGATCACACCAGGCTTGATTCTAAATCGGATATTTTCAGGTCGTTATTTGGATATCTTTATCAGTCATGCTCCACCTTGGGGTATTCATGACGAGCCAGATTTACCTCATCAAGGTATAAAATCATTTCGATGGCTTCTTGACACTTTTCGACCGCGTTACCATTTTCATGGTCATATTCACGTTTATCGGCAATATGAAACAACAATCACCCAATATAAAGCCACGACGGTGATTAATACCTATGGATATAAAGAGACCCTCCTAGAGAGTCTGGGGGATTGATAATTTACCGAAAATGGTTTTCAGCAGGATATTCATTCAATTGATATGGATTCAAAACAATTAGCCCAGGAAGACTTTGAGCGTGCGTATCGTAGAGGTTTCTGGCGCAAATTAAGCAGCTGGTTGACAGGTGACCGGAACGAACTGCTTCCGTTTTATGCAGTTCGGGACCGTCTTCCATTCCGAGGTCAGCATTACATAGGTCTTCAACAAGTAAAAATATATCAAATTGTTGGGAGTGTCGGTCGATATAGGGATTTTGATCGCGCCTTTCTACCTCGCCAGGCACGTACCCGAGGTCGCTGGATAAATGTCGATTCAGCTCATTATGAAGATATCATCTTACCCCCAGTCGATCTTTATCAGATCGGCGATATATATTTTGTCCAGGACGGAAATCATAGGATTTCCGTTGCTCGAGAACAGGGACAAGATTTTGTTGACGCGCATGTTACGGTGATTGAAGTTCCAGTCCAACTTACTTCAGAAATGGATATTGATGAACTTGAGCTAAAATCGGAATATGGAACATTTATCGAACAAACAACCATTGATGAGGTTCGACCTCAAGCGCAAATCGAATTAACACTGCCTGGTGAGTATGAGAGATTATTGGAGCATATCAGTGTTCATCGCTGGTATTTAGGAGAAGGACGCAGGGAAGAAGTGCCTTATGAAGAAGCAGTCGCTTCCTGGTACGATAACGTGTATTCGCCATTGGTAGAACTGATCATTGATAATAAATTATTGGAACACTTTTCAGATCGTACTGAGGCTGACCTCTATCTTTGGATAATCGAATACGAGTGGTTTGTTAGGGAAGCATACCGTAAAGAATTCTCTTTCCAGTTAGTTTCTCGCAGGTTCAGGGAAAGATTTTCAGATTCACCTTCCCGAAAACTAGTCAATAAATTAAAGAAATCAGGCTGGGTTGACAACCTGATCATGGAACAGGAGAGACTTGAATTCTTTGCACGAACTGGCTTCCATGAATCTCTTCCGGAAGCCAAAATTGAAATTACACAACCAGGCCAGTACAGCAAACTACTTGAACATATCGATGTCCACCGTTGGTACCTCGGAGAACAACGGGATCAAGATATCTCATTCGAAGATGCTTCTGTTTCATGGTATGAGAATGTTTACTCCCCGCTGGCTGAATTTATCCGTGATCAAAAGATTCTGGTGGAATTTCCAGGACGTACTGAAGCCGATTTGTATATCTGGATCCTCCAACAGCAAACCAATTTGCGTCGGATTTATGGTGAAGATGTCTCTTGGGAAACTGCTATTGAGAAAATGATGGGACAAAAAAGAAATTCCTGAATGGATTCGCAGAATTCAATTTGATGTTCAAAGTATCCTGGTACTAATTCTAAATAAATAAGTTGTGCCTTGTAATGGATTGAAAGACAGATTTTCCTTACCTTTCTGTCGCTGACAATTCTTCCCAACAGTACCAGTTGAATAAAGTTAGGTGTATACTTTCATTTAAATGGACCAATTATCAACACGGAATCAACCCCTCCAATGGGGATTTATCAGCACTGCGCGTATAAACCGAGCACTAATCAAGCCATTAAGGGTTTCCAATCGAAATGCTCTGATGGCAGTTGCCAGTCGGTCGCTTGAAAAAGCTCAGGCTTATGCTTCCGAGTGGGAAATTCCCCAAGCATTTGGCAGCTACCAGGAAATGCTTGACGATCCAGGAATCGATGTGGTTTACAATTCCTTGCCGAACAGCCTGCACACAGAATGGACGATAAAGGCATTAAGAGCAGGAAAGCATGTTTTGTGTGAAAAGCCCCTTGCGATATCTCTGGAAGAAGTTGATCAAATGCGATCTGTTGCCAAGGAGACAGGCAAACATCTTGCTGAGGCCTTCATGTACCGCCATCATCCCCAAACCATAAAAATTAAGGAAATGGTTGATTCAGGATTTATTGGCGATTTGCGCTTGATAATCGGAAATTTTACATTCAACATCAAAAACGAAGATGATATTCGGCTTGCACCTGATTTGGGAGGTGGCAGTATTTGGGATATAGGCTGTTATCCGATTAGCTACTCACGCTATATCACCGGTGGAGAACCGCTGGAGGTGTTTGGCTGGCAGAGGTCCGGAAATTCTGGTGTAGATGAGGTCTTCACCGGTCAGCTGCACTTCAAAGCCGATGTTTTTGCCCAGTTTGATTCTGGGTTCAGGAGCCCATATCGCTCGCGGATGGAAATCGTCGGCAGCGAGGCTGCTTTAGTAATTCCTGATCCATTCAAACCAGGTTTAGAAGTTGAAGTTCTAATAGACAAAGGCGGCGAATTTGAATCGATTCCAATGCCCGGTGAGGAACTGTACATTGGAGAAATTGAGGATATGGCGGATGTGATTCTCGAAAGGAAATCTCCCCAAATTAGCTTGGAGGATTCACGCAACAATATTGCCACAATCCTGGCATTATTGAGATCTGCTGAATCTGGAGAACCGGTAACTTTAGTTTAATCCTCCAGATAATAATTTTTATTGTTTGTAACATTCATGTGTTCTATATATGGAATTAGTAATTTGAGATTGGAAGTTCGATTTTGTAAACATACATATTATTTATGGGAGAAAAAGGAAATTGGTGAGCGAATTTTATCAAGTTGAATCTTCAAAAGTCGTTGACGAAATTAAGTCAAATGTAGATAAGGGTCTTTCAAATGAAGAGGCCTCCCACCGGCTTGAGCATTATGGGTTTAATGAGCTGGTCGAAACGGGGAGAAAAAGCCCCTGGCGGATATTGTGGGAGCAGATGACCTCGATTATGGTGGTTATTCTGATCATAGCCGCCTTAATTTCCCTCGTTTTGGGTGAATACTTAGACGCCATTGTGATCACCGCGATCATTTTGATCAATGCGGCCATCGGCTTTCAGCAAGAATACAAAGCCGAGGAAGCGATGTCTGCCTTGAAGCAGATGGCGGTTCCGGTGGTGAAAGTCCGCAGGGAAGGTCATGTGAGTGAAATTTCTGCCAGGGAATTGGTACCGGGGGATATCGTACTCATAGAGGCTGGCAACTTGGTGCCGGCTGATTCTCGTCTGGTTGAAAGCACTAACCTGCGGATTGACGAATCTGCCTTAACCGGGGAATCAGTGCCGGTTGAGAAAGATGCGAAGTACGTCGCGGAGAAAGATTTACCACTCGGTGATCGCTTTAATATGGCATATATGGGTACAGTTGTGACTTATGGCCGGGCGGTAGCCGTTGTGGTTGAGACGGGTATGAATACCGAGCTTGGCCATATTGCCACACTTATCCAAACCTCAGGTCAGGAACTAACCCCACTCCAAAAGCGCATCAACCAGCTCAGCAAAGGATTAGCAGTTGCCGCGGTAGCCCTTGTGGGGCTGGTATTTTTGATTGGCATCTTACGGGGTGAACCATTTGAATTGATGCTGCTTACCGGTATCAGTATGGCTGTCGCAGCTGTACCCGAGGGTTTGCCGGCTGTAGTTACCATCGCATTAGCTCTTGGTGCCCAACGGATGTTGAAGCGACGAGCTTTGATCCGCAAATTACCAGCTGTTGAAACCCTCGGTTCGGTGACGGTGATCTGTTCGGATAAGACTGGAACCTTGACCGAGAACCGTATGACGGTCACCATCCTGGATGTTGCTGGACATAAAGTTGAGTTCGTTGAAGATTTGCGGGATAAACCGACGCCTCGGTTAGTTTTAGAAGACGAAGAACCAGACTTGGAAACTGAAGAAACTTTGCGCAGGTATCCAGCTTTAACACTGCTTTTAGCGGGAGGGGCACTAGCGAATGATGCGGTTCTAGAAAGCCGAAATGGTGAGTTTGAATACATCGGTGATCCGACCGAGGGGGCATTAGTAGTTGCAGCGGCCAGAGCAGGCATGGAAAAGGATCGTCTGGAAGAAACGTTCCCACGAGAAGCGGAGGTACCCTTTGACTCAATCCGGAAACGGATGACTACAGCGCATAAGTTTCCTGGTACTGATGACGAAATCTCCCCAGAGTTTAAACGGATATGGAATTGGAGTGGTTTTATTGGTGAGTTTTCGCATGTCATTTTCTCCAAGGGCGCAGTGGATAGCCTGGTGCCAATTTGCGATCAGGTCTGGGTAGATAATCAAGTTGAGCCCCTAAATGAAGATTGGATCGACCGAATTATGGTTGCCAATAATCAACAAGCTGAAGAAGGGATGCGCGTCTTGGGAGTTGCGGTGCGGACGATCGATGACGAGCAATTGGATGACTCTGAAGAGGAACTGGAGAACAAGTTAATTTTTGTCGGCCTGGTCAGCATGATGGATCCAGCTCGCCCCGAGGTTAAAGAGGCTGTGCAATTATCATCAGCCGCAGGCATTCGACCGATTATGATCACTGGCGATCACCCCCTGACGGCAGGAAAAATTGCTGCAGAGCTGGGTATTTCAAAAAACGGCAATATTTTAACGGGCCAGGAATTGGAAAAGTTGAGCAAGGCAGAGCTCAAAGAAGTCGTTGATGAAGTTGACGTCTATGCCAGAGTTTCACCTGAACATAAATTGAACATCGTAAAAGCTTTTGAAGACAAAGGGGAGATTGTCGCCATGACGGGGGATGGTGTCAACGATGCACCAGCGTTGAAAGCTGCGGATATTGGTGTGTCGATGGGGATTACCGGGACAGATGTCGCCAAGGAAGCATCCGACATGGTCCTCCTGGATGATAACTATGCCACGATTGTAGCTGCGGTCGAAGAGGGTCGCCGGATCTATGACAATATCCGCAAATTCTTCACCTATACCATGACAAGCAATGCTGGAGAGATTTGGGTCATGCTGATTGCACCCCTGATCGGCATGCCATTTGCTTTACTGCCGCTGCAGATATTATGGGTCAACCTGGTTACCGATGGTCTTCCTGGACTCGCATTGAGCATTGAACCTGCAGAAAAGAATGTCATGCATCGTCCACCATACCCACCCAATGAAAATGTGTTTGGGCGAGGTATGGCTAGGCAAATTCTGTGGGTCGGAATTTTGATGGGATTTGTGTCCTTGGGAATCGGTTATTACTATTGGTCCATAGGCAATCCAAACTGGCAAACGATTGTCTTCACTACGCTGACACTTTCGCAGATGGGAAATGCACTTGCCTTGCGTTCAGAGCGAGAATCTCTTTTCAAAATTGGTTTGCTTTCTAATAAATCGTTATTGAATGCGGTCCTCTTGACTTTGATACTGCAGTTAGCCGTGATATACGTCCCATTTCTCCAATCTGTATTTAGAACCAGAGCGCTTACTTGGCAGGAATTATTGATCTGCCTGGTTTTGAGTACGATCGTCTTCTGGGCGGTGGAATTTGAGAAATATTTGAAGCGGCGTAGTGATCGAAAGAAAGATCAATTAGCAGGAGTATAGGTATGGAACCGAATGAGCGTGAGACAGCGGAGGGTTTCTTGTTTACTGACGAGTACCAGTTGACCATGGCCCAGCTGTATTTCCGCATGGGATTGCATGAGAAAATGGGTCAATTCGATCATTTTTTCCGCAGCTATCCGGATTATGGGCTGCATAAAGCTGGTTACTGTATCACTGCCGGACTCGAATGGCTCCTGGACTGGATGAAGATCACTCACTGCCGGGATGAAGATATTGAATATCTTAAAAGCCAAAGAGATAGATCGGGTGGCAGGGTGTTTGGCGATGATTTCTTGGCTTGGCTTAGAGCGAACGGCAATTTTGATTCGATCTCATTGCAAGCCATACCCGAGGGTCGAGTGGTACATCCCAATTTGCCGTTGACTGTTATCCAGGGACCACTGGCAATTGCCCAAATTCTGGAAACATCTTTACTAAACCATCTCAACTACCAGACATTGATCGCTACCAAGGCCGCCCGCATAAAAGAGAGTGGACGCGGGAAGGTAATGTTGGAATTCGGCTTGCGGCGCGGCCAGGATAAAGGTGCCAATGCTGGTACGAGAGCCGCCTTAATTGGAGGGGCTGATTACACTTCGAATGTTGGCCTATCTCATGTGCTTGGTTATCCCCCAAAAGGCACTCACGCCCACAGCATGGTGCAGCTTTTTATGGCTCTGGGACAGGGTGAACTGGAGGCCTTCCGGGCTTATGCAGATGTTTATCCAGACGATTGTCTTCTGCTGGTTGATACGATCGATACCCTGGAGAGCGGTATTCCGAATGCGATCAGAGTTTTTGAAGAGCTGCGCAAGAAAGGTCACCAGCCAATTGGCATCCGTCTCGATTCTGGGGACCTGGCATATTTGAGCATTCAAGCTGCCAGGATGCTGGACCAGGCTGGCTTTCCAGATACTGTGATCGTGTTGTCAAATAACCTGGATGAATTGATCATCTGGCAGATTCTGACCCAAATCCAAGAAGAGGCTCCCCGGTATGGCGTTGAGGCTGACAATTTAATCAATCGCCTTGTTTATGGTGTTGGGACACGCCTCATCGTTTCAGATGGTGATCCTGCTCTGGGAGGGGTATACAAATTGGTTGCAGTGTGTGATGAAAATGAATGGATTCCCGCATTGAAAATCTCCGAATCGCACAACAAGACTCCCAATCCAGGTCATAAACTCGTCTGGCGTATATATGATCAAAGAGGGAAAGCCACTGCCGATTTGCTCAGCCTGGAGGATGAACGACCCGGTGATAGTGAGATGATAATGCTCCACCACCCGACTCAGGCTTCAAAATACCGCGAATTACGAGCTGATAACGTTACGGAAGTTGAACCGCTTCTAGTTGAAATTCTTCGTGAAGGAGAGCTGATTGCTGAATTACCCCCTATCGATGGTTTACGGGAGAGGCGTGATGCTGATGTTGAGCGATTAGATCCAGGTGTACGTCGTTTAATGAACCCACATATTTACCATGTGTCGCTATCTGCAAAACTATGGAACATGAAGCAGGAGTTAGTTGAGGCTGTGCTGAGTCCAATAAGTAGTCCTGTTTCTTAATAAATCTAAGGAGGGAAGTGAGATGAAGTGGCCAATATTACGTATTTTTTGGGGTTTATTGTTAATCTTGGCAGGGGTATTATTCTTACTAAACAGCATTGGGACGATCACAATTGGGGAATACCAGTGGGCAATCCTTCTCGGGATTGGAGGGTTGGCTTTCTTATCGGTGTTCATCTCCGATCGAAACCAGTGGTGGTCTTTGTTTCCCGCTTTCGGATTGCTGGTTGGCGCGGTAATTATCTTCCTTGAAAATGCGTTTCCAGCCATTCCTGGTGATATCGCCGGGGCAGTCGCGCTGGGGGGAATTGGACTGGCGTTTTTGCTGATCTTCTTAAGCAATTTTGCGAACTGGTGGGCATTGATCCCCGCAGGAGTTTTGTTCAGTTTGAGCGCTGTTTTCTTGTTGGGAATAGAGTCCGGCGGGGTGTTTCTGATTGGACTTGGTTTGACATTTGGGGTGATCGGATTTGTTCCTACCGAACAAGGACGCATGCGTTGGGCTTTTATCCCGGCGATTGTCCTGATCATAATCGGCCTGGTCGTATTGATCGCCTCGTTCGATTTATTCGCTTTGCTGTGGCCGTTAGGATTAATCGCGGGAGGATTGCTGATCATCTACTTCGTGATCCGCAGTCGGAGATAGATTCAAATAGTTTTAGCTTCCAAATACAGATGGGTTAAAGGTTCAGCCAGTTTTCAGCAGCACGAGACAGATCTCTCATCGGGCCAACGTGAATCGTGCAGTTAGGTAACGATTCGATGAATACCTTTCCATAACGTTTACTCAGCACGCGCCGGTCCAGGATGGCCACGACGCCCCTATCGGATTGGGTACGGATCAAGCGTCCAAAACCTTGCCGGAAGCGCAGGATTGCCTCGGGAAGTGAAAACTGCAGAAACGGATCCTCGAAGGTCTCTGCGCGAGAAGCAATTATTGGATCGGAGGGAACATCAAAGGGTAACTTGGCGATCACCAGGACAGACAGTGCTTCACCTGGGACATCCACGCCTTCCCAAAAGGCGCGCGTACCGAGTAAAACTGCCTTGTCTGCGCTGCGGAAAGAATCCAAAAGCGAAGAGGATGAGGCCCCTTCACCTTGTTCATAAACCATGATCCCTTCTTCAGCCAGTCGGGGAGAAATTGCCTGGGAAGTCGCCCGCAGCTGAGCGTAGGATGTAAAAAGCACTAAAGTGCGACCGCCCGTTGTGCGACATAGGTGCAGCAAACTCTGGTTTATCCCCCGTTGATATTGCTGGCGCTGGTTGGGTTCAGGAATGTCGTTGGCCAGATAAAGCAAGGTGGCATTTTCGTAATCAAAAGGAGAGCCGAGGGCTAACTCATAGGCATCAACAGCCTGTAAACGATCGCGTAAATAATCAAACTCCCCTGCAGCGGTCAGCGTGGCAGAGGTAAGAATTACTGATGCCTTTTCATGCCACAAGTATCGTTCCATCAGGGGTCCAATGTGGAGTGGGGCTTCATGCAATGATGGCATGCGGCCATCTGGTTTGACCTCTACCCAATAGATGCGATCGACTTGTGGTTCAAATACAAAACCATTCAGGTGATCTTGAAGTTCGCTCAAGCGGCGGTATAAGCTTGAAATTTGATTGAAGAGATCTTGATTTTCTTCGGGAAGAACCTCGACCAGATCGGCAAGTGCTTGTGAAATTCTTTCAATATTTTCAAGTAAGGAGCCTAACACCCGTTCTGCATCATCCCAGAGCGCTTCGACCTCATCCCAACCTGGTTGAGAGCGGGAGGCAGGTAAAATACGTTCTTGGTGGGCATATTGGCCAACTGGATTCCCCTCCCGCTGTTCGAGCAAGAATTGGTCTAATGCAGAAAAAAATTGGTGCGACAGCTGCTCAAACTGGAAGGCCATGTCCGTGGTGCGGCTGACTAGCTGGTTAAAAGCAGCCATATCTGCCGGAGGAAGCAGGTTTTCTACCGAGCCGACAGCCCATCCAAGATTCCCGGTACTAGAACCCCCCAGTTCGCGCAGCATGCGGATGATCTCAAAATGTGTCACCCGGTAGGAAAGGGCATTCGTTGAAGCCTCTTCGAGATGGTGGGCCTCGTCAATGATCAAATATTCGTATTCAGGAAGCACTCGATTGCCAGTGGCCACATCTGCCAAAAGTAAAGCATGGTTGACGATCACAATATGAGCACTGTGAGCTGCCTGTCGCGCCCGGTAAAATGGACAGGTGCCGCCTGTACGCTCGAGACAGGTTTCTTGGGTGCAGGCTTCATCCTCAGCTGAGATTCGCAACCAGACATCTCTTTCTTGGGCACCGTTTAAATTCAATTCAGCTCTATCGCCCGAATTCGATTCAAGCATCCAGACCAGGATCTTACCCAGGATGCGCACATCTTCTCCAGTATCCGGGCCGCGCCGGCGAAAATTGTCCAATCGACGTGGACAGAGATAATTTGAGCGACCTTTTAGCACTGAGGCCTGGAAATCTATTCCCAGGGCATCCCATAAATCGGGGATATCTTTATGGATCAGCTGGTCTTGCAGATTAATAGTGTTGGTCGAGATAATTACGCGGGAGTTGTTCTCTTTTGACCATAATACCGCAGGGATAAGATAAGCGATTGATTTCCCTACACCTGTGCTTGCCTCTACCAGGAGGTGGCGCTCTTCAGACAGAGCTTGAGTGACCGCCTTGACCATTTCCACTTGTTGGGGTCGAAATTCGAATTCTTGGAAGTAGTCAGCGAATGCTCCACCATGTTCTAAAATTGAGGCTACTTCATCAGGATCAAGCATGTGCAATTCTTCATTTGGAACTAAGGGAGGATTGCCATCAGCTCTGGTATCTCCAAACCAGGGACCTTGATACGCACGAGAAGCCTTTTTCGCTCTAATCGTCTCTTTTGCGCGTTCTTGAAGGGCGAAACGGAAACCCCAATACCCATCCCATTCAACATCTTCGCCCATGCGCACGATTTCGGCCAGCAATTCGATCGGTAATTCAAGGGCCAAATCGTGGAGTCGTAAATAAACACCATGAGTGACGAGTGCATCATCTAAGGCGCGGTGGGTCGCAGGCAGTGGGACGGTCAGCAAGTTTGAAAGTGCGCCGAGTCCGTAGCGACTGGCATTGGGCAGCAGAACGGAAGCCATTTCATATGTGTCGACCGCATCGTTGTATTTGAAGAGGTTGTGGCGTCTTAAAAAGGAAAGATCAAAACTAATGTTATGTCCAATAATAGGAGACTCGCCAACAAAATCAGCCAATTCAGCCGCAATGTCACTGATTGGTGGTGCATGGGCCACCATCTGGTTGGTGATCCCAGTCAACTGCGTGATAAATGATGGCACAGCCCGTCTCGGGTTGACCAAAGTGTGCCATTCATCTTCCACCCGCCGACCGTTAAATCTTACTGCCCCGATCTCTAATATGGATTCCCGCTTCGGATCTAGGCCAGTGGTTTCGATATCCAAGGCCACTAATTCTGGCATGCGGCGATTATACCATTCGGGGTATTTATTACCCTTGTCGAATGTTTTTTGGTGATGAGAATTGAGCTGACTAACCAACTTCTATTCAGTTTAGTGAAATACAATGATCAATCAGTTCTTTTCACTCGTCCACTAGAAATGAAGACAGATTTGTATTGACTTGCAAAGATGCAAACAAAAAATGGTAATCAAAAGGTGCTTTTGGCGTTTTAAGTAGCACAAATCACAAATGCATCAAGCTATGTCAAATGTGATGGGTGGGTTTGGAAAAGGAATAATAAATTAATGACGGATAATTCAACCTCAATGCCTCACAAGATGGAATGTGTGTGCGTTTATCAAAATGAACTTGGGGATCTGGAATTTGAGTTTGTATGTCCTGAATGCGGGTATAGGGAAATCATATCCCTGTTTGACGCATTCGCCCATGGGGATTTCTTCGTATCACATATGCACGAAGCTGATGGTTCATCGTATTTATCCATTAATTTTCAAACAGAAGAAGCTGATATCCCGCGCTGTTTCAGAGAATTTTTTGAGTCTCTAGATGATAATAATTGACCAGATTCTCCAGACTTTACTACTTCCCAAGAAAATTACGGTTGAGCATCTGTGAAAAGAATATCGGGTTCCAGTTTATCTCAGACAAGATTCTAATAATCTCGATTAAACGATAGTTGTTTTTCTAATCCAATTGCAATAAATTTGGGAATTTTAGATTCCTGAATCCTGGTTATTAAATAATTAATCATGGAAGTTAAGACCAGGTACGATATTCAATCAGTCAGGGATATGATGGCTTGATGATGACTCTTGCCAACAGTGGTATCCACTTCCCAATCACCGATCTGCTGACGATTATCGAGGATTGTTTTGGCAGTTTCTATCGACTTATCCTAGATCAGCATACCGCTTTCAACCATCAAAGCTGCACTTGTTAAGTGAATCTTCTTTTATTGTGCACTGTGAGTTTAATTATCATAAGATCTTTCAGTTCTTATTGGCATCGAGGATTGTCAATCTCAATGGTAATTGTTCAAAATTAATCCCAACAAAAATCGTCCCAATATTTGCTTGGGACTATTTTTCAGATTGGTGAATCTGTTCAAATCCAGAATTGATCTTTAAATGTCAGCAGCGGCGTATTCCTGAATGATGCGGGCGATATGTTCCGCGCCTTTGAGATATAGGTCAATGCGCATGTTTTCATTAGGCGCGTGCGCCTGAGAACCGGGATAACCGACTCCAGCTGTCGCTACCGGCAATCCCAACGTGTGGATGAAGGGATAGTTCGGGCCCGATCCCCCGATTAATGGGGTGATCTGCTGGGGGACGCCGTAGACAGGTTCAGCAGTTTCAACCACGATGGCGACAAAAGGATCATCTGGATCTGTTCGCGCTGATGGTTCGCCACCGAGGTAGGTGATTTCGATATCTTCGAATCCTTGTTCGTCGAGGAAATTGCGTAAGCTGACTAAAACGTTCTCCGGTCTCTGGTTGGGTACCAGCCGGAAATCGACCTTGGCTGAGGCAAATCCAGGCAGGACAGTTTTTGCGCCCTCGCCCTGGTAGCCAGAGGTGAAACCACAAATCGTGCAGGTCGGTTCGAAGATTTCTGCTACCCTCAGATCTACACCATCCGTCAATCCCTTCAGGAAGGACTGCACTCCGTAGCGTTCTTTAAAATCATCCGCCACTTCCGGCATGGCTTCCAAAAGCTCCCGGTCGCGTTCAGTGGGCGGCAGGACGTCATCATAGTGCCCTGGAAGGCGGATGACTTCGTCTGTTCCCTTGATTGAGCGCAGAGCCCAAATCAAACGCCAGGCAGCATTGGGGAAGATTGACCCACCCAATCCCGAGTGGGCATCGATATCTGCTGTCCGGACGGACAATTCAACATAGCAAATTCCTCGCAGGCCAAGGTATTGAATGGGGACTTCACGATGGTCAACACCCCCAAACTCCCAGATACAGGCATCTGCGGCTAACTTCTCCTGGTTTTCTTCGATGAATTCATGCAGGTGGACGCTGCTGGTCTCCTCCTCGCCTTCAATGACGAACTTGATATTGCACGGCAGTTCCCCATCCGCGGCTAAGATGGCATCGATGGCGTGCAGCCGGCTGACGATATGCCCCTTGTCATCACTGACCCCGCGGGCATACATTTTCCCATTGCGAATAACTGGCTCAAAAGGCGGGGTTTCCCATTCTTCAAGCGGCTCAGGAGGTTGGACATCATAATGGTTGTAGAATAAGAGCGTCTTATCCACACGGCCTTTTCTTTCTGCATATACAACAGGGGCACCGTCCGTGGGCATGATTTCAACTGAGAAATCACGTTTCTTTAGCATCTCGGCCACCAGTTCAGCGCATTCCTGCATGCCGAGGTTTTGAGCAGCAATACTTGGTTGGGCGCATAAAGTTGAAAGTTCAGCTAAGCTGTCGTCAAGCTGGTTTTCAAGAAATTTCTTGATCTGCGTATAGTCGACCATGTGGACCTCCATTTAGAAGAAATAGTTCAAGCTGTTTGCTCCAGCGAAGGCGAAGATCGCCATTTTGATGACCTCGCCGATCCAGCACCAGAAAAAGAACCTCACCACATGCATTTTTAATGATCCAGCTGCCACCCCGGCCAGGTCGAAAAATGGGTTCGGAATAGCTGCCAGTACTAATACGGTCAATGATCCATTGCGTTTCATCCATTTGGTCAGCCGTTCGTATATCTCAACCCGTTCGACCACAGCCTGTCCACTGAACCCGGCCAGATACCCGGACAGTTCACCAAGTGCTGCGCCAGTTCCCGCTGCCAGGGCGACGCCGATTGGGTTGAATACGCTGCCCATGGTGAAGACAACGGCCACCCCCGGAGCAGGAAGTAAGACAGTTGCATAAGCCAGGAAAGAGAGCACAAATATTCCCGGATATCCATAAACAGCTAATTCCTCAGCCTGGTCGCGGATGCTGAACACGAATATGCTCAATGCAACCACAACGAATAGTGCCAGGATCCTGGCCAGGGTCAATCGTCTTTCAGGGGATAACAGGGATCGGAAAAAGGCGGTCAACCGCCTGATCAGCTGCTGTAAGCCGGTTTGAGAACTGGATTTGGTTTTGGATGCCACAGAGCTAATCCTGTGCGCCGCGCAGCAAATCTCGCAGCCTGGCCACAACCATGTCCATTGCTACTGTATTGAGTCCCCCTTCAGGAATGATCACATCTGCGTAGCGTTTCGAAGGATCAACGAACTCCAAGTGCATCGGCCGTACAGTATTGAGATACTGGTGAATTACCGAGTCGGTCGTTCGACCGCGTTCGGCGATGTCACGTTGCAGCCGGCGGATAAAGCGGATATCCGGATCGGTGTCGACGAAGATTTTTACATCAAACTCATCGCGCAGTGCCCCTTCGGCGAAGATCAAGATACCCTCAACGATGATCACCGATTGCGGCTGCACAGTTAATGAGCGCGAGGTGCGGGTGTGGGTTTTGAAATCGTAGACGGGGAGTTCGATCGGCTCCCATTTTTTGAGCTGCCGAATGTGCTCGATCATTAGATCCGTATCCAGAGAATCTGGATGATCGAAGTTGATCATATCTCTCTGCGCGATCGGCAAGTCTTGCAAATCTTTGTAATATGCATCGTGGGGCAGGTAGGCAATATGCTGGGTGCCAACCCGGCCCAGGATTACATTGGCGATAGTGGTCTTGCCTGAACCGGTACCGCCAGCAATGCCGATCACGAGTGGTGTTTCACGTTTGGTCATGGGCTAATTATACCGGAAGCAGGATTGACCGCATTGAATTAAGACATAAAATGAGCGTGTTAATGGAACCAATTTCTTCCTTTGTCGCTGGAGGGGAGGTTGGTTATCGATCTTTGCTGGGATTTCCTCTTTTCCAGTTGATAATCTTCGCTGGTGAAAAAATACCCCCATTTGGGGGGTTGCTGTGTTTTATTGCCTTATAATTGAAGAGCCACCGAAGGGAATCGAACCCTTGACCCGTCGCTTACGAAGCGACTGCTCTGCCGTCTGAGCTACGGTGGCGAATTGACTGACGGCGGAAATTATACAGGGTAAACACTGGAATGGCAAGGAAATGAGGTAGCTTTGAAGATCGCAATGCTCTCGTACCACACCTGCCCCTTGGCAACCCTGGGCGGTAAAGATACTGGGGGGATGAATGTTTATGTGCGCGATCTGACCCGAAAATTGGGTGTCTTGGGGGTGCATGTCGATGTGTTTACTCGTTCGCAGGATGAACACGTTCCGCATGTTCTGCACGACTTGGGATATGGAAATAGGGTCGTGCATGTCAAATCTGGTTGCGAAGTTCCTTTGCCAAAGACCGATTTATTTTCATATATCCCGGAATTCACAAACGGAATCGTCGAATTCACCAGTGGGAAAAACCTGAAATACGATCTCATCCACAGCCATTATTGGATGTCAGGGGTAGCTGCAATTGAGCTCAAGCGTATGTGGAATGTACCATTCGTGCATATGTTCCACACATTGGGAGTGATGAAGCAGCGTGTCGCCCGTTTTGATGAGGAGGTGGTGGGAGATTTCCGGCTCATCGGTGAAAAACAGGTGCTGAGAGAGGCAGACTCCATCTTTGCTGCCACTCCGGCTGAAATGGCACAAATACAATGGCTTTACGAATCTAAAGTCGATAAAATCAAGATCATTCCGCCTGGCGTTGATTTGAGCCGGTTTTATCCCATTCCAGAGGATGAAGCCAAAGAAGTGATCGGCATCCCTCCCTGCGACCAGGTGATTTTGTATGTCGGGCGTATTGAACCTTTAAAGGGGATTGACACCCTGATCGAGGCGATTGCTTATATGCGACGCAGTGGGAGTTTCGAGGAGCAATCCTTTTGCCTGGCTGTGATCGGCGGGGAACCAGACCTGTCAAGGCAAGAACTCGATTCCGAAATGGTTCGCTTGAAGCAGCTTTGCATAGAACATGGATTAGACGACCTGGTTACCTTTCTGGGCAAACGCGATCAGGATACCTTGCCCTACTATTATTCCGCTGCAGAGGCCGTAGTCCTTCCTTCACATTATGAGTCGTTTGGCATGGTAGCCCTGGAGGCGATGGCCTGTGGAACGCCGGTGGTCGCCTCCCAGGTAGGGGGATTGGCTTTCCTGGTCCAGGATGGTGAGACAGGTTATACCATCCCATCCAGTGATGTGGAGGCGCTGGCAGATAGGCTTGCTAAAATAATCAAGGATCCTGATCTGCGCGCTCGCCTGGGAAACCAGGCTGCTGCACTGGCTCAGGGTTTCAGCTGGGATATTATTGCCCAAGATATCCTCCAACAGTACCAGCACGTAGTAGCTGCACAAACCACCATCCCTAATTGACATCCGGAATTGGTGAGGGTATAATCCTGATAGTAGTTCGGATACGGATTACTAAAGCGATTTTTTTATGGATTCATTATCAGGATTAGGTGATTTAGGATTTACCGAATACGAGAGTAAGATCTACCTATCCCTATTAAAAGATAATCCGGCGAACGGCTACCAGCTCAGTAAAAGGACAGGCGTCCCACGCTCGATGGTGTATGAGGCCCTTGGTCGCCTGCATACCCGCGGGGCAGTGTTGAAATCGGGCGATGACCGCTCCACAAAATACCGTCCCTTACCACCAGAAGAGCTGCTCGATCGTTATGACCGCCAGCATCAGCAGCTTATCTCCGGCTTACGCCAGGATCTGCTCAGCCTTTACAATGCTCAAGAGGAAGAATCGTTGTGGATGGTAAGTGGCAAGGAAGCTTCCCTGGCTCATGCAGCAAAAATGATCTCCCGGGCAAAAAATGAAGCTTACCTGGTCCTGGATGATCCCGCGCTTGAACAGCTGCAGGATGAGATTATGTCAGCCGGTAAGCGCGGCGTCCAGATCGGTGTACTCCTGACAGGCATTGGGGAGCTTGATTGCGGTCAGGTATCTTACCACCCACCGGCAGAAAGCGAGCTGCAGGGACTGGATAATATGCTCGTAGTGGTAGTGGATGGGAATGAATGCCTGATTGCAGATATGCGCCAGGATATGTCTGCTACGATTACCACTAATAGGAACCTGGTGTTGATTACTCGGCAGTTTGTCTGGATGGAGTTGTTCGCCCAACGCATCAATGAACAAATTAATCCAGCAGTGTTAGATCAACTGGAAGAATCTGACCGCAGGATCTTACTGAGCTTTTCCAATTCACAATAATTTGAATGACTTAGGATTTAACATTGAACAAAATAGACTTCACTAACTCAGATATTCATATCGATGATCTAGATCATCACACCCGGAAAGACCCACACCAGCAAGCCTCCGCGTTTTCCGACATCATATTAGGGGGACAGGATGGGTTGGTTAATGTGTTGGGGGTTATCCTGGGAGTCGCTGCGGCGACTGGGGATCCGTACGTGATCATGGTTGCTGGCTTGGCAGCCACTTTTGCCGAATCTGTTTCCATGGCAGCAGTGGCTTATACCTCCACTATCGCCGATGCCGATTATTATGAGAGTGAGAGGGAGCGCGAATACCGTCATATTCAGGAAGTCCCCAACCTGGAGAGAGAAGAAATTCGCAGTATTTACGCTGCCAAAGGTTTTTCCGGTGATATGTTGAAGCGCATCGTAGATACCATCACGTCCAGCCCAGACGTTTGGGTGGCGGTGATGATGTCCGAAGAACTTCAATTACAACCGGTAGATCGGCGAATTGCGCTGCGATCGGCGATCATCGTGGGAATCGCGGCCATAATCGGCTCTTTGATCCCTTTGATGCCGTTCCTTTTTGTTCCAGTATCCCTGGGAATATTGCTGTCGATCGGGTTATCTGCTCTGGTGCTGTTCATCGTCGGGGCTGTAAAAGCTCGCATGACCGTGGGGCATCCCGGTAAAAGTGGGTTGGAAATGGCCGTCATTGGCACGATCAGCGCGCTGGTGGGATTCGCAGTAGGTTTACTGCTGAAAGTACCGGCAACCAATTAAATCCTCCTTTGAAATCAATGTTAGATTAAGTTTGCCCGCTGATTAACTTCCAGATTCGAGCCAATAATGGAGCGTCCCCTGGTGGAGAGCACGCTCGAAGAAATCTCCCTTTTGGGAGAGGCCAGTATAGCCTTTCCTTGCAAGTCGATTCAACAGCGGCGTAAGCTGCTGACCGTAATGCTCCATACAGGCTTCGGGGAAAATACCCGGCCATGAATAACACGAAACAACGGTCCGGCGCTGATCCGATGGGACTGAGGGCGGTACGGTTAAGTCCCAATCAGGATCATCTACATGAAAGACATACTTATCCAGGCTGCCTTGCGGAATCCCTTCAATACCCCTTACAATCGGGGGATCTGTATCAAGGGTATATGGATCGACTGATAAGTCGCATATGACTGCATGGTCTGGAAGCCAGCGCAACCAATCGTTCGAAATCACGGGCTGGGAAGCATCCGGCCTTTGGGTGGCATCGACCAGGATATCTGACTTGGAGAAGATCTCCTGCATCTCGCTTGCATGTCCGGTCAAATCGTAATCGATAACGGTTACCTTCACCCCGGGAACTTTATCCTGGAACAGACGTCTGCGTAATTGCTGGTCCCCATAGGCGACTGCTGCCTGTATTACGTGTTTGCCAACGGCTCCTGCACCCAATAGGCAGACCTGGATTGGCTTGCGCTGGTGACTGTTGAATCCGGGCGCTGGATAGATTTTGGCAAGTTCTTCAAATGAAATCTTTAGACCATTCCACGCGACGGAAGCCAGGTTTTCGACCAGCCTGCGACCGGAGTCGTCTTTGATCGTGTCGAGCGATATGGCGCCCACCCCTAATGATTTCAATAGGGCAACCCTTCCGGGTCGGGTGGGAAAGTGCAGCATCGAGATTAAACAAGCACCTGGTTTCATCTTTGCGACCATAAGATCGCCAGGATAGCGCAAAACCAGGACGATATCCTGTTGGTATATCTCCTCGAGTCCGAGAAACTGGAGTTGCTTAGCGAATTGCAGATAATCTTGATCGGTTATCCCGATACTCTTACCATAATCCTTTTCTAAAATGACTTCAAAGCCCATCTCGTGCAAATTACCCACAAATTCCGGTAGAAATACCCGGCGCTCTCCAGGTTCAAGATGCATCTTCGGCAGCCCGATCCTTAATTTTGATTCACCCATTTACACCTCATCGATTCCTGAAATATCCAGATAATAATACCAAATCAGATAATGTCCCAAGAGAACTCGAGCGGGAATGGATAATTTCTGATTCATGCATCATACATAATTATGACTGGATTACAAGGGTTTGCCTGTAACCGGAAATTAATAAGAGCTTGAAAATTGATTGTAAAATATGTTTATTGGCAAGAAAGCTGTGTAGTGAGGTTTGGAGGGCAGTGTGAGAGAATATACGATCGAGTTAGAAATTTTTGAAGGGATTGCTGGTGAGCTGCACACCGATGGATCACATCCGGATTTTGCGAAAGAAGGGATCTGCGCCTGGATGTATGCCAGTTACCAGGTAGGACAGAAATTCCGGTATCCTGAAGACCTGGGGCAATTATGCCCCTGGCTGGTAGATAGTTTGACAGGTGTAATCCGTGCTCTTGAGAATGGCGGGTCGCTGCCCTGGATGTATAAGGGGACACCCTATGAAAAAGTCATCGATCCTGATGGTGTGACGACAGAATACGTGCGTTGTCTCGACCCTACAGCCTCTGGGATAGTAGTTAAAATTACGCGGACCGCCTTGCCTGAATCCTGAAGGTTCTTCTCAAGAGAATGAATTTTCCGAGGGATTATTTACTGATTTGCCTGGTTGAAATAGTTGTAAATTGCTTCTGATTGGATCGCGACCAGTTCAGAGGCAGGTTCCCAGATCAGTTGGTCTGGATGGTGGAGGAAGATGGCCAGGACATAGTTGCCTCCAGGCGTATACACAATCCCAGCATCTCCAAGCGTATTCATCACACCAAAATAAGTCACCCAACCATGTTTATGTGCCACAGGTGTGCCGTCTGGTACGCCAGCCTCGATCAATAATCCAATTTTATTGCGGCCCAGGAAATTGATCATCGATTGGCATTCTGATTGGGTGAACTCATCAGGAAACACTGCCGATAAATTCCCACCCCCATTCAGGTTGCATTGGTAGATGTCCTCCAACAGCATACCTATATCCGATGGGGTTGTCTGGTTGTAGATATCAGGATCGGTATTGATGTCTGCGCGCTGGTTGGCGGGCGTCTGGAAGGCCGCCAGCAAAGGAGCACCAGGGAAAAACTGACCTGCCAGGAAGGTATTATCCAGTCCAAGTGTGTTCATATCCTCGGTGACGTCCAAGGGGCCGTTAAATGGATCTAGCACCCGCTCCATGAGCCAATCCGCTGGATCATTTCCGGATTTCTCAATCATCTCAGCGATCAAACGGGTGGTTTCGGAATCTACATCTTCATCAAGTCGCCGGAAAGCCGAAACCATGATTGGAATTTTGATGATACTGGCCGAAGTAAATGCAACATCTGGGTTTGTAAGATAATCCTCGCCCTGGCTGTAGGCAAAGTTGAGCTCCTCGCCGGTTTGCAGGTCCAGCAGATACAATCCAACCAACCCATCGAATTCAGCGATATCAATGGTTTGCTTCAATAATATTTCAAGATTATCAATAGATGGCCGAGGTGGATTGGTCCGATCCATTGGGAGATCGACTACCCGCTTGGTGGTAGAACGCAGCGCAGTCTCGATCAAATCTACCGAGCGATCGATATCTAACTCGGTGCCCAGGGTGCCTGGTTGGAAATTGACAGTCCCAACTGATGGCATGGCTGGCACCGGAGGCTGATCATAACGCTGTGCGATCTCGGTCTCGAGGTAGCCTGACAAGCGGGGCTCAGAGAAGGATGCCCGCAAAGGGATGGAAGCCGGAGGGGGAGTTCGTCCCCAGAGGAAATTCCAGAATTCTATCCAAAATGGCTGCTGACTACGGGCAAGATCCGCAGCTGCTAGCATGCTTTCCAAATCAAGTTCAAATTCAGCCACTGTTGGATCAAGGTGGATTACTTCCTCACCATAATGCAATTCAATGGGCGTCGCTGAATAAACCTCCAACAAGCGTTGGGCGCTGGTTGCCCTATCCTGACCTCCCACAGGCACATCGGCGATCAACATTCCATCCGGGAAGTTAACCCGGAAACGGCTGAATCTCACCAGCTGCAGGGTGAACAATGCCACTGCTGCCAGGATTAAAAACAGCGAAACCCAACGTAAAGCGGAAAATGAACTGCTTCTCATCAGACCGAACTATAACATAACCTGTACTCTCTCGTACAAGTTTGTAAACTTCTGTTAACCTTCGATTTTTCACGGAAAATGTGAATAACTAGGTTACCTATATTTCTTTGGACAAAGGAAAATATATAAAATATTAATCCTGAAAAGCGCTTATTTCTCTGTACAAAGGGTAAAATTATTCTCGATTGTAAAATGTGTAGTTGAGGAGGTTCATTTGGGTGAGAATAAACGTCGCCCGTTGTTTCCGGTCATTATGATTGCAGTCGGCCTGGTGATCTTAATCGGTGTGGTTGCAGGCATCTTTTTGCTTTCCAATCCCCAGGATCCACCTGTCGCCAGTAACCAGGAGCCAGGAATTCCTTTTCCACAGGTACAAAGGGTAGATTTGGCGACAGCAAAGAAAGCCTATGATGATGGAACAGCCGTCTTTGTTGATGTCAGGGGTCAACAGTATTACCAAAATGGCCACATACCTGGGGCAAAATCAATCCCCTTAAACCAATTGGAAGACCGGTTAGTTGAGCTCAACCAGGATGATTGGATTATCCTGTACTGCACCTGACCGAGTGAAGAGACAAGTGCCCGTGCGGCAGAAGTCTTGATAGCATATGGATACACACTGGCAAACCCGATTTTGGGTGGATTGGATGCCTGGGAAAGAGCTGGATACCCGTTAGAACAATAAGGATTACCTGAATGCCGCGTCAGATTCGATTATTTATCCAGCTCGCGCGACCCTTATTCTTGCTCGGAGGGGTGCTGGTTTATGCTTTGGGTGCAGGGATTGCCAGGTATCTGGGTGTCCCCATAGATTGGGGATTGTACATTTTAGGTCAGGCCTATGTGACCAGCATGCAGCTCAGCGCGCAGTTATTAAATGAATATTTTGATTCTCCTGCAGATCAAGAAAATCCAAACCGGACTCCTTTTTCAGGCGGCAGTGGAGCTGTGGGGGAAGGAAAACTATCCCAAGAATTCGTGATGTGGGCGGCATTGACTATGCTGACCATCTTGGCTTCGCTGACAGTCGTCATGTTGAATGTGACGACGATATCCCCACTACTCGTCACGATTATCGGTCTAGCTTTTGTCGGCAGCTTTTTCTATTCTGCACCCCCAATCAGGCTATCGAATTCGGGATATGGCGAGCTGACCACTTCGATCTTGGTCTCCAACATTGTGCCGATCTTCGCTTTTGTTCTCCAGACCGGGGGGCTGCATCGTTTGCTGGTCATGATTACATTTCCATTAACCGCACTCCATATTGCAATGATGATCGTCTTTGAATTCCCTGATTATTTAAATGATATCAAATTTGATAAAAATACTTTGCTCGTCAGGGTCGGGTGGGAGCGGGGCATGGTGTTGCATAATATCCTCATCTTGACCGCTTTTTTCTTATTGGGTTTAGCTGCGATGATTGGGCTCCCACTGGCCATAGTGCTTCCAGCCTTCATCGCCTTACCCATCGGTCTTCTGCAAATCTGGCAGATGAGAAGGATTGCAGGTGGGGGAAAACCCAACTGGACAACGATGGGATTTACCGCTGTGGTCTTATTTGGAAGTGTTACCTATCTACTCGCTTTTACGTTTTGGACCAGATGAGAAAGGATCTGTTCACAAATAATTTGTCGAAATGCCGGAATTCTTAGAATTACTCCCACCAGGGATCGCATTGGAAAGCTTCCTGGATAAAATCCAACCCGCTCCTGATTTGGAAAAAATCGAAGTTGTGGAGGCTTTAGGCCGGGTGACGCACGAGGATATTCGCGCCCCGCATGCACTGCCCTCATTTCCTCGCAGTACTGTCGACGGTTACGCAGTTCGAGCGGGCGATACCCACGGCGCAAGTGAATCGTTGCCGATCTATCTGAACCTGGTAGGTGAGGTGGAAATGGGTCGCGAGGCGCAGTTTACGCTCAGACCCACACATTGCGGTTTGATTCATACCGGCGGAATGTTGCCTTCCGGGGCGGATGCGGTAGTTATGCTGGAGAATACCCAAGTTGCTAAACCCGGAGAGATCGAGGTTTTACGAGCTGCTGCAGTTGGGGAAAATGTGATTAAGGTTGGTGAAGATGTATTGGAAAGTGAGATCGTCATACCTAAGGGCAGTCTTCTCAGAGCACCTGAGATCGGTGGATTGCTGGCATTAGGAATCACAGGTATTCATGTGTATAAACAACCGCGGGTGGCCATTATTTCGAGCGGAGATGAAGTTGTGCCTCCGAACGCGGATATCAATCCTGGTCAGGTTAGGGATATCAACTCATATACGTTAAGTGCCCTGGTTGAAGGAGTTGGAGGGATTCCCAAGAGGTATGGAATCATCGCTGATAATCAGGCTGATCTCTATGAAGCTGCTTCTCGAGCTTTGGCTGAATGTGATCTGGTCGTCATCACTGCTGGTTCATCTGCAAGCGCTCGGGATTTAACTTCCAGGGTGATCAGTGACTTGGGGGAACCAGGTGTGATCTCTCATGGTGTCAATGTCCGACCGGGAAAACCCACCATTCTGGGGGCGTGTAAGATCGCCGGCGGTGATTATCCTAAACCCGTAATTGGTCTTCCAGGTAATCCGGTCAGCGCACTGGTAATCGCGATCCTATTTGTTGAACCAACCATCGATTATTTGCATGGTTTGCAAACACCTC
Source organism: Anaerolineales bacterium (assembly GCA_041558875.1). GTDB lineage: Bacteria > Chloroflexota > Anaerolineae > Anaerolineales > UBA4823 > PFL25. The sequence goes on along the minus strand of JBFFEL010000021.1, from coordinate 16,863 downwards.
AGATCCGGCCTCAAATTAACGCCAGGGTGACACTTAACCTGGCTTCCAAAGCTGGCAGAGAAGATTGGGTACCGGTTAAATTATCCTCCGAGGGTGATACAACTTCAGCAGAACCAATATTTGGCAAGAGTAACTTGATATTTACTCTTGCCCGTGCAGATGGTTTGCTGCACATCCCACCCCAGGTGACTGGATTGAATGCCGGCGATGTTGTCAAAGTGCTCCTGATATGAAGATGATGACTTTATTTATAAACGCGGTGATCGCCTTCATATTCAGCATCAGTGGAATTTCTCAGGACAGTTCTATATTGAGTGATAGTCGTGATCGAGTTGTCACCGTTCCCATCCTGCTTTATCACAGTATCACCGATGATTCCGTCGTGGATTCAAGATATGAAGTCTCAATTGATAATTTTAAAAAGCAAATGGAGCAGCTGAGATATTGGGGTTATTCCACTATCTCGGTGAAGGAGCTAGTTGACCACATCAATAAAGGCCATACTTTGCCTCCGCGGCCAGTAGTGATCACATTCGATGATGGCTACCTGGATGTTTACAGCAATGCTTTTCCCATCATGGAGAAGTATGGATATACCGGAACTGTGTATGTGGTTGCCAACCGGCTAAGTGCGGATGGTTTCCTTCAGGAGGGGGAACTGGAGACTTTGCTGAATCACGGTTGGGAAATCGGCAGTCACGGCATGACTCATACCGAATTGACCCAGAATCACGATCTGGTACGACAGGAAATCCTCCAATCTAGGTTGGATTTGGAGGAGGCCTTGGGAAATAAAGTATTTTCATTCGCATATCCATTCGGGTCTGTTGATTGGTATATCTCCCATAAGGTATATGATTATGGCTATAGTGCTGCAGTTGGAGTGGGTAAAATCATGCAGCATTCTTTTGGGACAGTCTACAACCTTAGCCGACGTGAGGTTCAAGGGGATGCAGATCTGGAGGCCTTTGCTGATTTATTGCCCTGGTCCAACCATTTTATACCGGCACCAAGAAGGAAATATCTCCCAGAGTGATTTATGTATTTAGAAGATATCCCACTTCCAGAGGCGCTTTCACGATTGGATAACGCCTTAGAAGCGACCAACTTAGCAGGGATTTTAGGACAGGAACAGCTCCCTGTGGATAAATTAGTTCTGGGGAGAACCCTCGCAGAGCCTGTTTGGGCAAAAATATCTTCGCCCCATTATCATTCCGCGGCAATGGATGGGTTCGCGGTCAGGTCGGTAGAGACTGAGGGTGCCATGGCAACCCAGCCGGTCAACCTGCTGGTGGAGGATCAGGCTTTATATATCGATACTGGCAATCCATTGCCAGAGTTTGCTGATGCAGTTATTCCAATAGAGAATGTGGAATCCTTAGATCCTGATGGGAACCCGGCGGTTGATCCACGGCATCCGCATGAGATTCGCATTCGTTCTGCAGTAACTCCCTGGATGCATGTGCGCACTCTGGGCGAGGACATCGTTGCTACAGAGTTGGTTTTACCGGCTGGGCATAAGTTGCGCCCAATCGATTTGGGAGTAATCGCTGCCAGTGGAAATTCTGATGTCCGAGTTGCTCTACGACCCAGGGTGGCGATAATACCAACTGGTAGTGAACTGGTTCCAATTGGTAGCCAGGTATTCCCAGGTGATATCATCGAGTTTAATTCACTGGTATTAGCTGGGCAGGTTGAAGAGTGGGGAGGAGATGCTACCCGCTTGCCGATTACAGCAGATGATTTTGAATTAATTTGTAATAGTGTTCTTCAGGCAGCTATGGACTATGATCTGATTCTAATCAATGCAGGATCCTCTGCGGGTTCTGAAGATTTCTCCGCGCGGGTTGTCCAAGAGTTAGGTGAATTGTTTGTCCACGGTGTGGCTGTAAGACCTGGACATCCTGTAATCCTGGGTATGCTCGAAACTTCCAGTAGAGATAGTGAGATTGAACTCGAAGAGGGAGTAAAAAAATATACCCCAGTAATTGGTGTGCCGGGTTACCCGGTATCTGCGGCAATCACCGGTGAAATTTTCGTTGAGCCACTCCTCGCGAGATGGTTAGGCCGTTCGTCAGTTTCAGCTCCGACGATCAGGGCGACCTTAACCCGGAAGATCACCTCTCCACCCGGAGATGATGATTATGTGCGGGTAGCCGTCGGACAGGTAGGAGAACGAATCCTCGCCGCACCTTTAGCCCGGGGAGCTGGGGTGATTACCTCCCTGGTGAGAGCAGATGGCTTGGCGCTTCTACCAAGGGGCTCCCAAGGGTTGCCAGCAGGTTCGGAGCTGGAGGTGCGCCTTTACCGATCCCCAGAAGAGATCAACAAGACTATTTTTGCTACTGGTTCGCACGATATCACGCTTGATTTGATCGCGCAATTCTTGCATGGGCATGATCGGCGATTGACCGCCTCTAACGTGGGCAGTATCGCAGGATTGGTCTCCTTGAGCAAAAAAGAAGCTCACCTGGCAGGTTCACATCTCTTGGATCCAGCGACCGGTGAATTCAACCTGTCGTATGTCGAGCGATATTTAGCGGATATCCCGGTCAAGGTTGTCGCCTTGGTTGGTCGGGAGCAAGGTTTACTTGTCGCGAAAGGCAATCCCAAGCAGATAAAATCGCTTGCCGATCTCACCCGTGAGGATGTAAGATTTGTCAACCGCCAGCGGGGTGCTGGCACCCGTGTGCTCCTGGACTACCAGCTCGAGCAATTGGGCGTATGGAAAGGAGATATTCGCGGCTATGATAGTCAAGAATTCACTCATTTAGCGGTGGGTGCAGCCATTGCCTCAGGAAGGGCCGATTGTGGGATGGGGATCGCGGCTGTGACCAAGTCTTTGGAGCTCGATTTTATCCCCCTGTTTGCGGAGAGGTACGACCTGGTCATCCTCCAGGAATTCTTTAACTCATCGTTGATGAAACCATTATTTGGATTGTTTGAGAATGGTGAATTCCGGCGGGTGGTAGCCTCACTCCCAGGTTATGACACAGAACCGATGGGAAAAGTTATTGCAGAACTGCCCGCAAAACAAGAATAGTTACACACTAAAATCGAAAGGAATTTACATATGCCGATTTCAGCCGGACAACAAGCACCTGATTTTACGTTAACGGATCAGGATGGAGAGGACCGTTCACTTTCAGACTATCGGGGAACACCGGTCGTGCTTTATTTCTATCCAAAGGACGATACGCCTGGGTGTACGAAGCAAGCCTGTGGGTTCAGGGATGATTATTCTGCATACCAGGAGGCGGGTGTGACTGTCCTCGGTGTCAGCCCAGACAACTCCAAGTCTCATACAAAATTCATCAATAAATATGATCTTCCCTTCACATTACTTGCCGATACAGATCGCAAAGTGATTAATCTTTACGAAGTATGGGGTTTAAAAAAGAATTTTGGACGTGAATATGAAGGAGTTATCAGGACTACCTACCTGATAGATGGTGATGGAAATATCGCCAAAGTTCTTGAAAATGTGGCCGCAGCCAAACACAGCAAGGAGATCTTGTCAGCATTGGAAGAACATAGATAAGCATGAGCGCACGATATTTGCTTTGGCTGATCATTGCCGCTGCAATTTTGGTGATCTTGCCAGCCTGTGGCAGTCCGAATCCAGAAGAATCTTTCTTTGCAGAAGAAGAATTGGATCGGAATCCCTCGCCGCCAGAAGAATATACTGGAAAGTTTAACCCTTATGAAGACCTTCCGGAGGCAATTGCAGAGGGGGAAATACTTTACCGGGCGAACTGCTTATCGTGTCATGGATTAACAGGAGAAGGAGATGGACCTGCGTCCGGCGGCCTGGATCCTCCGCCGCAAAACCTTGCTGCGAGACAGGCAAACCTATCTGATGCTTACCTGTTCTGGCGAATCTCTGAAGGCGGCTTGATGGAACCATTTAATTCGCTGATGCCTGGTTGGAAAGGCTTAATGGATGAGGAAGAAATCTGGCAGGTGATTTCATATATTCGCACGCTAATCCCCCTTTAGATTAATAAGACTCGTGAAAATCTGCTGATAAACTCTTTTTCTCGTGAAAAATTGGACAGAACTCGGGTAAAATTAGGCTCGTGAAATTCAGCCTCAATCTCCCAAAAAGCGATAAATTTTCACCATCAACTCGATTGGTGGCCGCAGGATTACCTTTATTGGTGATTTTACTGTTTGTGGGAGCCATTTGGATTTGGCCTCAAAACAACATCACATTCAGCATTGTCTTTGGTGTATTGATCGCGGGGGTAGTTTACTTCATCACTGGACGGTTTATCCAAACACAGACCGAAATATTAACCCTTCAACGCCGCCTGGTTGAAATTGAAACTGATACCTCCCGAGTCAATCGCCGGGCTGATGCGATCCTCCAATTGAGCCTAAGATTTGTTGAAGCTGAAAACGAAAATGAGGTCGTATCCTCATTGTTGGAAGTTGCAGTCGATCTGCTTGAGGCAGTTGGTGCATCTGTCGTGCCTTTGGATGACCGTGGGCAACCATTAACCGCGATCAGCTATGGGGAAATTCCGAGTCCCCTGATGGACTCCTGGGTAGAATATCTGGCTTCTCCTGAAATTCGCCATCGCTGTGGGGTGTGTCAAAAGGTCGGTTCTGTTGTGCATGACTGCCCTTTGGTAGAACTACCTTTATTTTCAAACCAGGACTTCCCAGTTCCCACGAGCGTATATTGTCTTCATTTACGAAGAGGGGGTCGTGAATATGGGATTTTAAACCTTTATCTCTCAGGGAATGAGACCTTGGATCCTGGGACTCATGAATTCTTACAAGGATTACTTGACGAGACCTCCCTGGTATTAGAGAGCATACGCCTGCAAAATCGGGAGATGTTAGCCTTGCAGCAGCTCGGGCAGCATTCAGGATTCAGTAATTTGGAGCAAGGTTTCATTGAGAAAGTTCAGGAAGCACTCAAAACTGATTTCGTGGTGCTTAAATATTCCGGTGCTAACGATGCTGGATCAAAAGAATTAAGTACAGGCGAGATTTCAAATTCCCAATTGGTTTTCCTCGAAGGGTTGATGGAGGGAGTCCTAAAATCCGGCACCCCGATCATGTTGGGTGAAGTTGATGCAGATCCAGATTCTAGGCGACCTATCCACTCAATCATTGCCGCGCCGCTGGTATTACCCGACGAACCAGCCTTTGGGGTTATGGTTGCTGGAAATTACGGGAGTCATAAATTCAATAATCGCCACTTAAACTTGCTCCAAACTTTGGCCGGGCAGGTAAGCTTGGTTTTACGAAATTCAGAATTGATGGCAGAGATCGAATTCAACACAATCATGGCTGAACGTACCCGATTGGCCAGGGAGATCCATGATGGGCTTGCGCAAACCCTGGGTTTCTTGAAGCTTCAATCTGCTCAGATGAGCAATTTGCTCGCCACCAATGATACGGAGAAGCTCCAGGCAAGCCTTGCAACAACTTACAAAGTTCTCTCCGATGCTTACCAGGACGTTCGACAGGCTATAGATGGATTACGCATATCTCCTAATGGGGAAGGTTTGTCAGCCTGGTTGAAGGAAACCTGCCTTGAATTCGAGGAGAATACAGGTCTCCCTGTTGAATTAGATGAATCTTCACCCAGGGAAAGTTTGCCGCCGGAAATCCAGGTTCAGTTGATCCGCATTATCCAAGAAGCTTTAAACAATGTCCGCAAACACTCCGATGCGAAACAAGCCTGGGTTTCATGCCGTCAAGTTGGGGATGATCTGCTGGTAGAGGTTCGTGATGATGGCAAAGGCTTTTCTCCGGAGGAGGTTCCCAGCGTTTCGAGGTACGGATTACAGGGTATGCAGGAACGCTCAGATCTCGTTGGCGCAGATTTTCAGGTTATCAGCTTCCCTGGAGAAGGTACCACAGTGAGAATCCGGCTCCCTATCATTGTAGGAGATCAAATCGGTGCCTAAGATTCGTATCGTCGTTGTCGATGACCATGCCTTGTTCCGGGCCGGATTGGTCAGCCTGTTAATGACCATCCCAGAATTCGAGATCGTCGGTGAAGCGGGTAACGGCAGAGAGGGCCTGGACGTTATTTCAAACGAGCAGCCTGATGTTGTCTTGCTGGATGTCAACATGCCTGTGATGGGTGGTGTTGAAATGGTCGAAGCACTCCAGGAATCTGAAAAACCACGCATATTGATGCTCACTATTTCCAAGCATGACGAAGATTTATTTGGTGCCATTGCCGCGGGTGCAGATGGCTACCTGCTTAAAGATGCAGAGCCAGACGAACTGCGCAGGTCGATCCTGCTCGTTGCCGAAGGAAAATCTGTGCTCTCACCCGAGGTCACCGGACGGGTTTTGAAGGCCGTCGGTACTTCGCACGGCATTCCACCAGATGTCGCCTTGAGCAAACGGGAAATGGACGTCCTTAAATGCCTAGCCAAAGGGATGACCAGCGCTCAAATTGCGTCCGAATTATTCATATCTGAGAATACGGTAAAGACCCACGTCAGGCATATTCTTGAGAAGCTGGAAGCGTCAAACCGGGCAGAAGCGGTCAGTCGCGCAATACAACTCGGCGTTATTCGCCAGTAGCCATTAAATTTATTTATCCGAAATTCTGTTGAAAAGGGTGATAAATCAAATCACCCTTTTGTGCATTTAAAATAATTCCTTTTCTCAATCTTGGGGGCATGACAATTAAGACCTGATTTGGTAAATTAAATGGGCATTAGAAACTTCAAAACTAACCTCTGTTCTCTTACAACTATGAACTCGTCACCTGATCAATTACGTGTCCTGATCGCCTCGAGCCATCCTCTCTTTGCTCAAGGGATCAGCAGTTTATTGGAGAAGCGTCCAGAGATGGATACCGAAGTGGTGGGGATGGTTTCCACAATTGACGAGGCAATGGACGCATTGAAGAATCTCCAACCGGATCTGGTAATTGTCGATTACGATGACGACCAGGTGAACCGGGAGGAATTCCTAGCACGATTCGTGGAAGGTGAGGGGCGTTTACGGGTTGTTTTATTCTCATTGAAAGAGGGCGGAGATGAGGCGATTGTATATGACCGCCGAACAATGGCCGCCTCCCAGATTGAGGACTGGTTGGATGGGTTGTCGCAACGAACTGGGGAGCCTGAACACTTGCCAGTTGAGCCAGACGAAACCCCAGAGCATCCGAAGAGGAGAGATAGTATGAGACATTTAATTCTTGCTGGACTGCTGGTGGCTGTCTTGATTGTGGGCAGCTATTTCTTGCTCACTACTATTGAGTTGTTGCCTGAACAAGCCAGCTTGCAGGCAAAGCCAATTGACGATCTTTTTCGATTGGATTTCATCGCAATTGCAGTATTGTTCTCGCTGATTATTGGATTGATGGTGTACAGCATCGTTGTTTTTCGCAGGCGAAAAGGCGATGAGACGGATGGACCACACATCGAAGGCAATAGCAGTCTAGAAGTGGTGTGGACGTTGGTACCATTGTTGTTTGTCCTATTTCTTGCTTATTACGGTAGCGTTGCACTTGGCAAAACAACCGCTGCCGATCCGCAACCATTACGAATGGATGTGATTGGCACGCAATGGTCCTGGCGATTTGAGTATCCAGCTTATGGGATTATTTCGACAGAAATGGTTATGCCGGTCAATAAGCAGGCCCTCTTGAATTTATCCTCGACGGATGTAATTCATTCATTTTGGGTGCCCGAGTTTAGGGTGAAGCAAGATCTGCTTCCAGGAGAAGATTTTGATCGTGAGCTGAGAGTCACACCCATTGAAGTCGGAGAATATAAAGTCCGCTGTGCAGAGCTTTGCGGTAAGAATCATTACGATATGTTGGCACCGGTCAAAGTTTTATCTCAGGCGGATTTCGATGCCTGGGTAGAGGCTCAAACTGGTCCAGTTTCTGATGATCCGGTCGTGCGCGGACTGGCAGTATCCCAGCAATACGGGTGCTTGGCGTGCCACAGTACGGATGGTTCGGAGCTGACTGGTCCGACCTGGGTGGGAGTTTATGGAAGTCAAGAAGCATTGAATGATGGCACATCTGTGACTGTCGACCGAGCATATATCATCAAGTCGATCCGCGAACCGGGGAATCAAATCGTCGCTGGCTTCCAAAATATCATGCCAGCAGGGATTGGTGCCGATTTGACTGATGAACAGATCGAAGATGTGATCGCTTTCATTGAGAGCTTACAGTAGGAGGATTGAATGAGATTTTATAAATTATCACTATTTCGCGGCCTTGGCTTTATGCTGGTAGGTACGTTCATTGGAGTGGTGATTACCATATTAATTCGCTTGCTAATCGGGCTTCCCGCCTGGAATGCAGAACCCATCTTGGTTGTCGGGGCCCTATTTGGTGCAATAGCCTTCATGTTTGGAACTCGCGTCATGGATGACTGGCTTAAATGGGCAAGAGGGATCGATACTCCTGAACCAGCGGAAGAGTCTGAAGCCGAGGGCTGGAAGCGCTTCATCCACGTTTCTTTTGACCATAAGGTTATCGGTATCCAGTACGGGTTGACCTCGATCCTGATCCTATCTGTCGCAGGTCTTTTTGCCATGATCTTCCGGACTGAGCTGGCTCAACCCGGTTTACAGTTTTTGACCCCAGATGGATTCAATACCTTGATCAGCCTGCACGGCATAGTAAATATTGGTGGAATATTACTCGGTGTGGCCGCGATGGCGAATTACCTGGTACCGCTGATGATCGGTGCCAACGATATGGCATTCCCTCGCTTGAACGCCTTTGCTTACTGGATCAATATCCCCGGCATTGTAATGCTGCTCAGCACAATTCTTCTCGGTGGCGTCGATGCCGGGTGGACTGGTTATCCGCCATTGAGCGAAAACCTGGCCAAAATCGGCTTTTCTATGTTTTTCCTGGGTGTATATCTGATCGGTCTTTCATCGATTCTGGGTGGATTAAACCTGATCACTACTATCATCCGGATGAGAGCACCTGGAATGAGCTACTTCCGCATGCCGATTTTCGTCTGGTCAACTTTAGCCACTATGATCATCTCCTTAACTGCTACCCAGTTGATCGGGCTTTCATTCCAGATGGTGCTTTTTGATCGCATATTCGGCATGGATTTCTTCAATCCGAACCAGGGTGGCAACGTGCTACTTTTCCAAAACTTGTTCTGGTTTTACTCGCATCCAGCGGTCTATGTCTTCGTCTTGCCTGGGTTAGGAATCATCAGTGAACTGCTGCCCGTGTTCTCCCGCAAACCCCTCTTTGGATATCGCTGGGTCGCGCTTTCATCGATGGCGATCGCTTTAGTCGGCTTTTTCGTCTGGGCGCACCACATGTTTACCTCGGGCATGGCGGATTTCCTGCGCGTTCCATTTACCTACTCGACCTTGCTGGTTGCTGTCCCGACGGGTATCAAGTTTTTCAGCTGGGTGGGCACGATCTGGCGTGGAAAATTATCCTTCCAAACACCGATGTTGTATGTATTGGGCGCGATATCGATCTTCTTGCTGGGAGGTTTAAGTGGTCCTCCCAACGCAACGGTTGCCACCGACCTGCACATCCACGATACCTACTTCATCGTTGGTCATTTCCATGCCACAATGTTTGGCGGTTACCTGTTCCCCTTCGTGGCCGCGGTTTACTTCTGGTTCCCATTGATCACCGGTCGCATGTATAGTGAAAGGTGGGGCAAGATTGGATTTTGGCTGATGTTGATCGGTTTTTATTTCCAGTCACTGTTCCAAATGCAAACCGGTCTGCTGGGTATGCGCCGGAGGATCGCAGATTATGATCCAGCGCTTGGTGTCGATTTCCAGCAGCTGGTCGTTTCGATTGCGGGCTTTGTTGTTGGACTGGGTCTTCTGGTCTTCATTACGAACATCTTGGTGAGCGCTAAAAGAGGTCAGGTTGCGGCACAAAATCCCTGGCGATCGCGTTCACCAGAGTGGTATATTTCCACTCCTGTTTGGGGACACAATTACGAAAAACCGTTTGAAGTTATTGGCGAACCATATGATTACGGTTTAGAAGGATCGGACTACACCTCCTTGGGAGGCGTTGCAGATACACCTGCTGATTCAGCAGTTCCAGAACCAGCAGCCGCGGACTGATTAAGTGACAAATTAAACCCCAATTCTTCATTCAAGTCAGGAGTTTTTGATGGACGAAAATAAAAAAACTGAAGAACAGAACAATGGCGATTACAAAGACCAAAAAAATATTGGCATCGCTGTTTTTCTATTGCTTGTAGCACTCACGATTGGTGAATTCTTCATTGGCAGCATCGCAGCCGATTGGAATTGGCCCCTTTGGGGAATAGCGATTTTCAAAGCCGTTTTGATCATTTACTACTTCATGCATGTGACCAGGCTATTCGGGAGTTCTAAGGAGGAAGGTTCATGACAACCCAAGTTGAAGCCCATAGCGGCTATAAATATAAATCGGATTCCAACCGGTTGGGATTGTGGCTGTTCATCATCTCGGATGCGTTTGTATTCGGAGGATTGCTGGTCAGCCGGTTCTACCTATTCGCTGGCGAACGCCCTGAGCTGAACCAATGGCTCGGTGTTATCGTCACTTTTGTTTTGCTGACCAGTAGTTTCTTCATGTACCGAGCGGATACGGATATCTCATATGGAAATGTGAAAGGCTTTACCCGCAATATTCTAGTAACCCTCATTTTGGGTATCCTGTTCCTCGTTGGAGTGGTCGGTCTTGAGTGGCCAACGGCGCCTTTCTCTGCTGGTGAGAATGCCATGTCCTCCATCTTCTTCACCATGACCGGCATGCATGCCTTGCATGTTCTCAGCGGAGTAATATTTTTATATATCGTTTACCGCAATGGGAAAAAGGGATTGTACTCAAAAGAACGCCATTTTCCTGTTGAAGCTGCTGCCATCTACTGGCACTTTGTCGATGTCGTCTGGGTCTTCTTCTATCCCGCGCTTTATTTGATGGGCAACCCGGTATAAGGCATTTGGATTGATTTTTCTTCACGATTATGATGTGGAACAACCGGGCGTGTCGAAAGTTATTCAGGTAAACGACTGTGCAACCTCGTAATCTGCTTATTTTCGGCTTCGCTCTTCTGATTGGGCTGATCGCAGTTTTCGTTATCCTGGGACCGACCCGCCCATATACCTTCCAGGGTTCGCTGATCGACCCGCCAGTAGCTGCGCCGTCATTCGAATTGACAGATGTCGATGGTCACCGGGTGCAATTGAGTGATCTGGATGGCCAAGTCGTTATTATGTTCTTCGGCTACACCAGCTGTCCGGATATTTGCCCGGTAACACTTTCGGATTTCTTAAAGATCCGCTCACGACTCGGTACTCAGGCTGACGAGGTCAGCTTTGTATTCGTAACTGTCGATCCTGAACGCGACACGCCGGAAAGGATGAAAAAGTATCTAACAAATTTTGATCCAGACATCATTGGTTTGACTGGAACAAGGGGTGAACTTGAGTCAGTTTGGGCTTCGTACGGAGTGTATGAAGCAAGGTTGGAAGGGGGGAGTGAAGATAACTACTTGGTCGATCACAGCTCACGGATCTATGTGATTGATGCTGAAGGGAATTTGTTGCTCACCTACCTGTTCGGCACGGAGAACACAGTAATTGCGGAAGACGTACGCCACCTGGTATCAAGGCAATGAGAGTGAAAGATGTCTGGTAATCCGATGATCAAGAAGGGTCTCATCCGCTTGGCTATTACGCTGTTCATCTCGATAGTTTTGGTTTGGGTCGGCAGCGAGGTGGCTTTCTATTTCATTAAAGAGAATACTGATCGCTTACCAGAAGAAATTGAATTGGTAATCCCCGTTGGGACTGCAGAAAAAGTCGCAGCTGGAGAACCCATTCCATCAATTCCAGAGGAGATGGCCTTCGTTCTCGGTGACACATTAATCGTCAATAATCAGGATACGGTTGACCACCAATTGGGACCCATATGGATACCCCCGCGATCAAAGGCCAGTCTGGTACTGGATGCGGCCGAACGTTATGCATATTCCTGTTCTTTCCAAACCAGCCAATATCTCGGCTTGAATGTAACCCAACCTACAACCTGGAAAACTCGTTTGGTCGCCTTGGGATTCACTGTTCCTGCTACGACAGCCTTTCTGTTTATTTACAGCCTTGCTTTGTGGCCGCTTGATTCCAAACCCGAAAAGAAGATGCAGTCCAAGTTGGAAATGAAAGAGAAGCCCAGCGACCCATGATAATTAAACGAATATTCAGCCGCCAGTGGCTGAAGACGACCATTCTCGTAATTGCTGCCGTTTTGGTGATGATCAGGCTAGGATTCTGGCAGCTAGACCGGCTTGCCCAGCGAAGAGCCTTTAACGAGCGCGTTGAAGCCCAGCTATCGGCTGTCAACTTACCCCTCACAACCCAGAATCTGGATCTCGATCTGTACAACATGGAATACAGGGGTGCAGAAGTGTCCGGTCAATTCGATCACGAACACCAGGTTGTATTGAGGAATCAAGATTGGCAGGGAAAGCTGGGAGTGCATATATTAACCCCATTCCTGATTGAAGGAGGTACAAGGGCCATCCTGATCGATCGAGGATGGGTTCCATACGAAGACTTTACCGCAGGGAGCCTTTCCCAGTACGATGTGTCTGGTCAGGTTCAGATTGAGGGGACAATCCGCAGATCACAATCGAAACCGCTCATCGGTGGCCGCGCAGATGACATTCCTGGTCCGGGTGAACCACCTTTGACCGCCTGGAACTGGATCAATATTGCCAATATCTCACGCCAGATCTCGTACGAGCTGCTCCCCGTTTACCTGGTCAGCTCACCAGATCCATCCAGCAACCAGCTTCCGTATCGCAGCCACCAGGATTTGGACCTAACGGAAGGTTCACATCTGGGTTATGCCTTCCAGTGGTTTACTTTTGCCGCGATTTTAGCCATCGGCTATCCGATATTTGTACGCAAAGAAGAAGAACGCAAATCAATCTCCAGGCGCAAAAGTGCTCCTTATTTCAAGCCCAACCAATCGAATAACCAGGAACCCGAATCGAACCTAAAAGGATACGAGCAACCATGAAGGAAGCTCAGAAAACTGCTCCAACCATATCCCCCGTTTTCCGCAACTTATTGTTGATCACTGCCATTCTTGCGTTCAGCTTGATTTTGCTGGGAATAGTCACCCGGGTGACGGATGCCAGTTCTGCCTGCCTGGATTGGCCATCCTGCTCTGGAAGTTTGACAGAACCCATCGATAGTCCGGCCTTTTTACCCTACTTGCACCGGGTGATCGCAGTTGCGGCATCACTGAGCCTATTTAGCTCGCTTATTATTGCCTGGAAGCGTTACCGAAATCTGTCCCTCGTTGTTTCCTCGTTGATTGCTGCCTCGGTGCTCATGGTAATTCAGATTTTATGGGGAATTATGGTTGCTAACCAGCTTGGTCAACCGGTAGTAAGCGCAGTCCATTTCACCCTGGCTCTGATAGTGCTGGCTTTGGTCGTTCTGGCGTTAACAATCATTTTCTCAATCAGGCAAGACCAAATCTCTGAAAGAGAGACCCAACCTGGATTATCCTTCAAGTCTTCCTTTTCAAGGTTGTCCTTGTGGACTCTATTGGTCGTACTTCTATTGTTCATCAGCGGCACCTGGGTGGCGGTTAGTGGAGCGCAGTCGGTATGCCAGGGATGGCCGTTGTGCAATGGAACCATCCCTGGTGATTATTTAGGTTGGGTAAACCTGGTACACAGGGTAATCACCTTTGGAGCGGGTGTTATGGTGGGGATACTGGTTATCCAGGCCTGGCGCACCCAGCGGAGTCAAACCGGGATTCTAGTTGCTACAACTGCCGCTGGTGTACTTTTTATGTCGCAGGCAATGATGGGCCTGGTTGAATCTCTCCAGGGGTATCCGAGTTATCTGGTTGGACTGCATGTTGCGACATCAATCGCTGTGTGGATCGCCCTGGTGGTCCAGGTTACTCTAGTCGGATTAACGAACAGATCTGAGGCTGATGAAAGAGCCGAAAAACTAAAATGGAGAAATCGTAAACTGAAAAGTTTGCTGAAAGACTACCTGATGCTGACCAAGCCAATTGTAGTGGCATTATTACTGGTCACCACCTTTGCCGGGATGGTGGTGGGTGCCCAGGCGTGGCCAAGTTTCAGCCTGGTCTTCTGGACTTTATTAGGTGGATTCCTGGCTGCAGGAGGATCTGGAGCGATAAACCAATATATCGACCGGATTGACGATCAAAAGATGCAGCGCACGGCCGAGAGACCAATTCCAGCTGGTCGCTTAACGCCTGGTGAAGGACTGGCTTTCGGAGTTGCCGCAGCCTTATTCTCATTTTACCTGATGGTTGCGATGGTTAATTTCTTGGCGGCTTTGTTGACTTTGGCTGGAATTATTTACTATGTACTGTTGTACAGCTTGCTGCTCAAGAAAACCACCGTCCAAAATATTGTTATCGGTGGAGGGGCGGGGGCTATCCCGCCTTTGGTTGGCTGGGCAGCGGCTACCGGTTCGTTGAATATTCCGGCCTTATTCTTATTTGCGGTTGTCTTTATGTGGACACCGCCGCATTTTTGGGCGCTGGCTCTGGTCCGCAGGAATGATTACGCTCGCGCAGGTGTGCCTATGCTGCCGGTAATAAGAGGTGAACGTGAGACACGCTGGCAAATCTTTCTGTACACAATTGAGCTGGTGGGTTTGACCCTGGTTCTCCCCCTATTCGGACTCGGTGGAGGGATTTATTTTGTGGCAGCAATTTTGTTGGGTGGTTTGCTGCTTTTCTCTGCCTGGAACGTCTGGCGGGGCGAAGGAAATAAGGTCGCCTGGAAAATGTACCGCCACTCAAGCATGTACCTGGCATTCTTGTTCCTGGCTTTGATGGTTGACGCATTAGTTTAACATCTCTATAAGAAATTAAAACTACTGGGAGAAGTTTCTTCCAGTAGTTTTTTTTTGATAATCGAGATCAACTAACAAATTCGTAAAATCTATGGAATCATTCACCACTTGGGATTCAAAAACCTGTATTCGCCTTCAATCTTTTCTGGGGAGCAATCCCCTGGTTTGAAGAATCTGGTCACCCCGTTGTCGCGCCCACGCCAGGCCAACTATAGCTAAAATTGCCATCAAACCTGCTACTGCGTTGAAGCCCACATCGATGATGTCGAAGACGCGGTTGGGTAGGATTGCCTGGATTGTCTCCTCTAACAAACCCAGCAGTGCGGTAATCCCCACTGTGAGAGCAGCTGGTGCTGGTACCCGGCATCCATTGCGCTGACGCTCGGAGAGAGCCTGGTAGATCAAAATGGCAACGATACTGTATTCGATCAGATGTGTGCGCTCTTCTGGAATCGGTATCCTGATCCATGCCAATAGGTAGACTGCAGCAATGCCCAGTGCCACCCCAATTTCGCCGAGACTAGGGCGCCTCTTCACCCATTGCCAGACGATGACCCCGACCACGATAAGCAATATAACGGTGCTCGAAACCCGCAGCAGGTTACGCTCCCGAAGATATGCGACCAGGGTCGCTGCTGGCCCTAACGTGGAGTAAATAGCTGCCAGAACGACCAGAGTCCACAGCCAGAGACGCCGCTCCCGGTCGGAGGTGAAGAGAGACATGAAAGCAATTATGGAGCTCAATATCAAGCTCCGACTCTCATTTGATTCGTCATTCATTCCTTTCGGATGGATAGAGTTTTAGCATGGGTAATTTATGACTTAACTTGACAACTAAGAACCATCTCTTTAGAGGAGTGAATTGATCTCGCGCGCTGAGCGGAATGAAATGAAGTCGAAGCGCAATAAATTGATAAGTGATGTTCTCACAAATTGAAATTATGGATTTTTCTTTCTTTCTCGCCTTTTTCTCTCGTCTCGAACAATACGATGGATTAATTCCCAATCATCCTTGATTAAAGCTTCTTTCTTTGCCCGACTCCATCCTTTTATTTGACGTTCGAAATTGATTGCCTCATCGTAAGATGGAAATTCACGTGCCCATTCGAAATAAACTGGTCGCCGAGAGTAGGTGTAGGAATTAATTACCAGACCCGATTCGTGTTCATTTATTCTTTTTTCAAGATCCGAAGTCAATCCTGTATATAGAGTTTCATCGGAACATCGGAGAATGTATACGATATAGCTCATCGATTTCGGTTTTTCATCATTGAGAATTATTCCTTTTACCGCACTCTTCGACTTCGCTGCGCTCCGCTCAGAGAGCTAGCAGATAATTTGAGGAAAAATTGAGTATTGTATCAGCGTATTTTATGGCTGTTTGACCTCAACTTCCACGAGTAGTTCACCTGCCTTCTCAAATACGAGGGTGATGGGAAAAGTATCCCCCACGGAGAGATCCTGGGCTAAATTGACCAGCATGATGTGCAGACCACCGGGAGAGAATTCCACAGATTCCTGCGCAGGAATAATGATTTGATCTTGTCGTTCCATCGTCATGACGCCGGAGGAATCCATTTTGCTGAGGTGGATCTCAATTGCTCCTGCTACATCACTCAAAGCCTGGAGTAAGATATCCCCTTGCTCGCCTGGGTTGCGGATGGTGAGATAAATGGCGCTGTTATCTCCCTGGAATCCCGGTCGGGACCAAACATTTTCCACTGATAAGTTTTCAGTACTTGAGCAAGCGCTTGCACCAATCAATAATACGAATAAGATCAGGACCCCTGCTGTTCTTTTCATCAGATCTGCCGCTTGTGAATTTATTCTCAAAGAATAATTATATCCCCACTCGAAGTTTGGTGATTTATCAAATGGGTGAGAATCGACCTAAATTACTTGGACGCGTGTTCCCCGGCCAAGTTTATACCAATCAGAATGTTGGATCTCTGGAGAGGTCCAGCGGTACAACCACTTGGCGTCCTCGTTGCGCATATTGACACAACCATGACTCATGGG
>JBFFEL010000020.1:0-45117 GCA_041558875.1 Anaerolineales bacterium | reverse complement strand
TGAGCGTCGGCAGGTCGCTGACCACAGGTTCCTTCACCCAGGCATCCGATTCTTCCACCGGCCAGTTTTCGCAGATCCCGAAGATGCTGTATTCGATCAGGGCTTCCGGATCAACTGATTTATTGAGCACGGCAGGCAGCTCTTCTCGGGCTGCCAGCAAATCTTCAGGTGTTTTGCCCACCAGATCATCGGTGCACAGCACTGAAAACTGCATCCCCCGGCTTAGCGCCTTGATGAATACCAGGTTGATGCTGCGTAGTTGGGTCATCAGGGCATAATCGCCGTTATAGACATCATAGATGGCCTGCGGGATGGCCGGGATCAACTGCGTCTGGTAAAGCAAACCCGCCAGGTGAGAGAAGGCCGCATCCCCAGTGAGCACGGCTTCATGCTCTTCACCACTGAGTGCATCGGTAAGCGTGATTTCCAGCGGTTCGGCGTTTAATCGCTCAACCACTTCGAACAATACCCTCTCCAGATCCGGATAAGCCTGACTGCAGGCTTCATCTGCTGTACAGCGCTCAACAACATACATGAGCGCATTTGCCGTCGATGTGGTCGCATCGATAAATAGGCTGCTTTCAAGCGGGTAGACCGAGGTCAGCACCACGCTGCGGATCCCCTCCGGGAAGTCACGCATGACCGCCTGTGCCAGGTGGGAGCCATAGGAACCGCCATAGAGGTTCAGCTGCTCGTATCCCAGGGCGATCCGGATGGCGTTGACATCCGCCGCATTTTGCTGCGTGGTGTATGCCTCCAGGTTATACCCTTCGTCCAGCAGCTGGTCGCGGCAGAGCATCAGGGCCTCAAACGTGGTCTGCAGGGCGACTTCCACATCTGGCTCATCCAGCACCTCGTATTGGGCCTCTTCCCAATCCGGGCACTCCAGCGCCGGTTCAGATAAGCCCACACCGCGTTGATCAAAAAGGATCAGATCGCGATTGGGATGCAGGGGTGTTAGTAAGGAAGCCATCTGGCGGGCGTTGGCCACGGTTTTTTCCCCAGGACCTCCAGCCAGCAGGATGACCGGATCGGGTTGGTGATCTGGGCTCTCATCCTTGACGACCACCACCGCGATCTGCAGGGTTTCGCCAAGATCGTTAAAGTGATCCTCTGGAACCACGACAAAACCGCATGACACTGCAGCACCCTCCGGCACCTCGAAATGACAATCCGCCTCTTCAAACACTGGGATGAATGGCTGCTCCGTGGCAGTGAGTTCAGGAGAGGATTTACCTGAACTTTGATCGTCCAGTTCCGCATTGGATTCTTTAACCACTTTTTCCACAGGTTGAACATCCGGTCCACTTGTCACTTCAATTGCCGCCTGGCTGCAGGCTGGCAGCAGCAGGGCTATAAATACACCCAGCAGGGTGAGGTAATTTCCTTTCTGTTTCATGTCTAACTCCTAATTATGCTCCTTAAATCGCCGGTAAAACGCGTTACCAATTGATACTCCAAGAACTGCACCGACGCCGATCAAACCCGAATTGCCTGATTTGGCAAAAGCCAATGCGATGACCGCACCAGTGAGCGCACCTAGAACTGTGCATAGGGGTTTTATGAAAGCCTTATTGTTCAAGTTTTGATTCATGATTTGTTCTCCTTAGATTCAGGCGGATGTCAATTTGTGCTTCGATATTCTGACCTTAGGATACTTAAATAGAATCCAAATTGCAACAAAAAAGCGCCAAGAGGCGCTTAATGGGGGTCGAAAGGCTTTTTTTGGGGGGTGAATGGATCCCACTTTTGGTATTAGTTAACCCGATGTGCAAGTTATTTGTATTTTCGTTAAATTATTAATGTAATGTGTCTTTATTTACTCCAAGCTTGTCCCGCACTGATTTTGTGGGATGTAATTTACTGGGCTGAGTGAGCGAATCGAGTCCAGCAAGAAGCGGTGCGAGCGGAGAATCTCTTAAGCTCTGGTTGGCAGAGACCTCGGGGATGCTTCGACTCCATAAAACCGAGCCTCAGCCTCGCCAAGAATGTGGAGCAGGCTATGACAATGTATTGAATAAGATCGAAACTTGCACTTAGCTTTAATTAATTGTGTTCACTTTCTTTTAAAACAACGTTGATTAACAAGTCCTGATATTTCTCTTCTTCTTCGACCATCGGGAAATGAGCAGAGTTTTCAAAAATGACGAGGTTTACGCCATCCGTGTCATCCAGGTTCTCGTAGAAATTTTCAACGATGATTGTAGGGTTCGTCCAATCGTATTTACCTTCAAAGAAGTATATGGGAACTTCAATAGATTGCATTTCATTTGTAAGATTGACTTTTTTCAATTCCTCCCACATTGCAGTAATAGTAAAATCAAAGCCTCTATTTCTGAACGTCCTCATTCCCTCTGATAATGAATATTCTGGTGAAGTTAAGAAGCTTATCAATAAAGTTAGTATTTGCGCGCCCTTACCACGCATGAATCCTCCATAGTGACCAACATGCCCTTCCATTTCTAGGAACTTTTTCGGTGATTCATAAGGTGGTGGGCCTATTGCTTTTATAGCGTTTTGTCTGCCTACATCACCAGATTTTTCTGCTTCTTCAACTAGAAAATCGTATGTTACTTTGTGTTGCTCATATTCGTTTATAATTTGCGCCACACCTACATACGCAAGTATTTTCTCTGGATATTTGTATGCAGTCTTAATTCCAATTATCGTTCCCCCTGAATGAGCAACAATAAAAACTTTTTGAGTGTGAAATCTATTTCGCAAATAATCAATTAACTCATTGCAATCCTCAACAAATCTATCTAAAGTCATTGAATCAACTGGAATATCACTATAAAATGATTTGCCAGCCCCTCGTTGATCCCAATGGACGACTGTAAAATGTTTAATTAATTCGGCATCATATTTACGCGAACTTGATATCCCCAGCAGAGGGGCACCAGGCCCACCATGCAAAAACAATAGAACTGGATTGTTCTGATCAGTACCTCTGATAAATATCCATTGTTTTATACCGCCCAGTTCAATCTCTTCAAGCGAACTTATTCCATGGGGTGTTTCAATTCTTGTCGCAATTCTTAAACTGATCTTGTACGCTTGTAAGCCTATCAGGCTAAGCGAAAACAGCCCAACAAACAAATACGCCAACCATTTCAATACTTGCAGTATCATTTTCGACTCATGGATATTCGTGCTCCGGCTGATCTCAGAAATATCAGCTCTGCTATCATTTCACCGGACTTAGCCGCGCAATGCGAACTCTCTCACGAATTACGACTTCCGCTCCTTCTCCGAGCTCATCTAGGATCTCCTCAACTTGTGCGTACAGGTATTCCTCCCTTGCAAGAACATCTTTTGCCTTGGGCTCTTGTTCGTAAGCGTTCTGCTCTTCCCAATATGCACGGACTTCAGGCACAGATGAGCCATATGTTCGAAAATCAAACTCATCTTTCTGATCAATTACGTATAGTCCCCGATCAAGGATCTGCTTGATTGCGGCCTCAGCTCGAAGAACATCTTCGCTAAAGGTCTCTCGTTTGCGTTCAGCAAAGAGAATCCTTCCATCGTGATGAACCTCGACGAAATAATCTTCCGGAACCGGGAGAATGTTGATCATAACTCCATCAGGCTTGAGCAGGCGCCGGGTTTCCTCAAGGGCATGAACCATACCCTCATGATCCATTCATCAGAGTGACCAGGATAAGATCGCTATGTCGAACATTTCCGATTCACGAGCGGCTGAAAAATCCTCAAAAGCGATTTGGTGGAACTCTACTTGATCCCGCAATGTAACCGGTTGGTTTGCATTAGCCTTCCCGATCGCCTCCTCGAAGGGATCAATGCCGGTAACATGTGCCGCTGCTTCCGCATAACGCCAGGTCAGACGGCCGTCGCCACAGCCGATCTCCAAGACATGTTTCCCGGAGAATTCGACTAGATCAATCAGGGCACGGATTTCGTTGTTTTCAGGATCACTTCTGATGGTCATGTGTTTTCTCCCCAGCGCCATCAGGAACTAACAGCGCTGCCGAACGGGTTGATAACCCACCAGCTCAATGTGCAAAATCAACTAAATTCATTTTATCAGAATCAATATCGGAATAAATTTCTCAAAGGAATGCTGTCAGCACAAATTCTGGGTATAAAGTGAAATACTTGAGCTGATCTGGTAAACCTAGACGATAATGTATTATAACAATATTTCAAAACCATTTTTTCAACAGCCCGGTTTATTCTGGTATCTTTCAAGACGTTCCGCCTGTGATCATACCTGCGATTGATGATATGTGACCCAATATCTATATTTACTGCAAATATATTTCAGGACTTGACACCAATACCTAATATCCAATGTCTAATCACAAATTACTACTCACCAATAACGCATTGATCTCCTGTGTTAGCGTGCATGCAGCACTCTCACGCTTACCAGCTCGCTCTTGCCCTTCAGCTCAAGGTCGCGTTTTTCCAGCCCTTTGGGATCCAACTGAGCTGCAGCAAATGTATCCTCGCTGACGATCACTTCCCCTTGCCCAGCGTTTGAGGCTAGCCGCGCCGCGATGTTGACATTATCCCCCAAGGCGGTGAAATCGGCCGCTTCTCCAGATGCCCCGACGATCGAACCCACCCAGGCCATACCGGTGTGGATACCAACACCCACAGGTACCCAGGGTCCACCCACATCACCATGACCGGTCACCCTCAGCAGTTTCTGACCGGCTTCTACCGCTTGACGGGCATGTTGCTCTCCAGCGAAACCGGGGATAAACAGGGCCGTGACCTCATCCCCCACCAGTTTATCGATAAAGGCGTCGGCATGCACCAGCACGTTTATTACCGCTTCGTAGAAGCGGTTCATCAGCTGACTGAACTCCAGGGTATCCATCTGCTCAGCGATGGTGGTCGAACCGCGCACATCCACGAACAGCATGGTCAGCTCAATCTCGGCCCCTCCCGGAAATTTGTATAGTGCGGAGTGACAGGCGGAACAATAGCGAGGATTCTTCTTTGACTTCTCAACCCCCTGGAATCTGTGCACGAGCGCGCCCCCCACACCTGCAAAAGGCCGGTGGCAGTTTACACAGCGCGGGTTGGTGGGCAGCCTGCCATAGATGGGCCGGAATCGTCTCCACCGGATGTTTCCCTCGACGAGAAGCTTCGCCCACATTTCATCCACTGTGGTGACGTTGAAATATTTTTGCATTTTTTCTGGCAGCCGTTGGTCTGGCATAAGAACATACCTCTTTCAGCTCACTTGGCTGGAATGTATGTGCCGGCAGAACCCCTCCTTAGATAGGATTGATTCTTCTTTTCTACCCTGCCATACGACCAGCGGTCAGCCTGATGCTAGTCGCAGGAAGCCGCCCAGGTAATCAGAATCGATGCTTACTTTTACGCCAGATGCAGCAATCTGTTTAAACATCGCCCGGGCGCCCTCGCTCGGTGAGCCATAAATTTCCATACTTTTAGACTGTATGAACTCGGCTGCCTTATTGGCGCGCTCTTGGACGCCTTCAAAATGGGCATCCATCGCCTGTGCATCCGGGAAGGCATGTAGAAAACTCACCTGGCTGCCATCTTCATTCATATAAGATAGGAAAACAATGGTATCCGGTTTTTGCTCCCGCAAAAGCTGCATGGTCTTCTGGGTGTGCTCCCGCAAAGCCTCCAGCTTGCCCTCTATAATTTTGTTGTGACTGATAAAGACGATCGGCTCAGACATACTCGTTATCCTTTCACTGTTCTATATTTCCTGCTTGGGAGAACGGGAAATATCTTCTCGGCTTAGAGATTGCTCTACTCCGTAAACCCCAAGGTTTTTTGCCGTTCAGCCAACGATTCTCCAATCATTTCCCTTAACGCCGGTTGATCAACCATACCAACATCCTTGACTTTGATATGGCGCAGTTTCTTACCTGTCCCCTCCAGTAGTCCCTCCGGATCGGGCAGGTCTGCGCCGTAATAAAAACCAAGATTAGCATACTCACGCTGAGCGGCGATGTAGCAAAAGTGCTCCGACATCTTTTTGGGTCCCACCCCATAACCAATAATTTTTTGATTCGGCCAGGGCACCTCAACCACCTCGGGATATACCTTAATGATTAAATCTCTCAGCTCCCAGGCAATCTCCTTCACCTGGCTGTTTGAGCTGGATATCGCTTCATCGAACGTGCCATGTATATCTACTGTCTTCATCAATCACTACCTTGACAAATTTTTGCGGATCCTCACTCAGCACCGAGCCTGGCAGAGCCCACCAGGGCCAGCTCCGCGCTGATGAGCCGGAGTGAAAATCGAAATATCTAGAATCGCAATACGTGCACATCGGTCGCTTCACGCTTTCCCTTCAACTCAATCTGCTGCTGTTCGAGATTCCCAAGGTCTAGGTTCGCTTCTATGTATGCCGCATCGCTGATCAGCACCTCGCCCTGCAGAGCTTCCGAAGCGAGGCGTGCGGTGATATTGACATTATCTCCAAGAGCGGTGAAATCCGTGGGGCTTTCAGCACCACCTCCGACCACGCCAACGAAAGCAAGACCTGTGTGAACCCCAATGCCTACCGGGATCCACGGACCATTAGAATCACCATGCCCTGTTTTGCTGAGCAGGTTTTGGGAGGCCTTGATCGCCTTCCGGGCATGGTCCTGGCCGGCCATCCCTGGCAGGTATAGCCCTATCACCTCGTCCCCGACAAGACGGTCGACCATCGCATCTGTCCTGACTAACACGTCAGTGGCTACAGAATAGAATCGATTCACCAATTGGCTGAATTCGAGCGGGCTCATCTGCTCTGCGAGCCTAGTTGAACCACGTACATCCGCAAACAGCATCGTCAGGACCACCTCTGCACCCCCAGGATTCTCAAATTGTGCGCACGGTTCGCAGTAGCGGGGATTATATCTAGACTGGTCTCTACCCAGCAAATGCATAAGGGTCCCGCCTACCCCCTTGAACGGCGCGTTGCATTTCTTGCAGCGAGGATTTGAAGGAAGCAAACCCAGGAAATGACGGGCGCGGCGGATTCCAGGATCCCCCTCGGTCAATAATTGATACCACTTGTCCTCGACTTCAGCTGCACTTGGCATAGGAAATATCCAGCTACTAACAGAATATGAATTCCCGATAAACTTCAATAACGATGGTTTCTTTTTCTCGGTGGAATGCAAACAGGAGGTGATTTTTGAGTTGATGATTGCTGATGTGAGGGTCGGTCATCCCTCCGAAACATTCTGCATTCCAGGAGTGGAATTGGTTTAGGTGAAATCTGATATATGGATCTTTTCACCACAAAATTACGACTTAATAGATATTCTAACTCACATTTATCAGTAGATCACCATATACTGAGGAAGTCAATTCTTCCATTCTCAATGTGGCAGGCCAAGTTAATCGGTTGTGGGCACCTTCAACGAATTTTCCACCCTGTTGTCAGTCATACCAGAATTTTTATAAAATCTCCTTGCTTGCCCTCCAATCAACCTCATACATCGGAACAGGTTCTTCAAATCCCTTGACCTCAACTTCTCCACGATCGATGAAGGGAATCTTTTTCCCTACACAAAGATCTTTTATCACTTGAGCAACAAGAATGCGGGTAGGCTCTGAGCGAGCGCACAACCGGGCGGCGAGATTAACAGCCGCGCCATACAACTGCTTGTCATTGCGAACAGGTTCTCCAGCACATATCCCAATCCGTAATTTCATATCTTCTATTGGATTATCTTCATTGTGCTTGTCCATCGCCCTCTGGATGTCGATTGCGCATTCTACTGCACTGACTGCAGAAGTAAAAGAGGTCATGAAACCGTCACCTGTGTGTTTGATTTCCCGGCCCGCATGGGCGCGCAGAACTTCGCGCGTTAGCGCATTATGGATGCGCAGCATCTCCATAGCCACATCATCGCCATGGGCACTGATCATTTCAGTAGAGCCCTCAAGATCGGTGAACATAACTGCCCGAAAAGGGGAATCAGAAGGTGGCTCATCTGCACTCGAAGAAGGGTCTTCGACCCTTCCTAAAAATGCCTGCACGATGTCCAGGTCAACCTCCAAGATCTCATTGTTTCCGAATCCATGCGCAGCTTCATGCACTTTACGGACTGCGCTCATGTTTGGAGCATCCACCAGGCAGAACACAGAGTCCCGTTCCTGATCAAACCAATAGGTGATGAACCTACAGCCATATTCATGTTGGATTTTCAGGTCGGCCGCATGCGCTTCTGCGACCGCTTCGGGGGTCAGATTCTCACCTTGGTGTCTATCCATGTAAATCGGCATATCGTATCCCTTCCATTAAATCTCGCTTTCAACCAGAGAACTGTACCATCATGCAACTCCCCCACCGGGAGCTAGATCGAACCTTTTTTTAACTGAATATCTAATATTACACTGGCACATTATACATTCAAAATACCACCTCAAAACGGATAAAATCTTGTTGGTGCGCACACCAATTTAAAATTTTCCCTAGCAAGTTTTATATAGTAGCTCAGGTGAGGCAATGTCACCCTGAGAATCCAATATCTGAGATCCTGATATTGAGAGATTGTATCCGCTCTGATTTGTTCAGGTCCACAAATCCGTGCTCAGGTATTTAAGCCCGGAATCGCTGAGTAAGACAACGACCGTAGCACAGCCCAATTCGCTCCTCAGTAGGTTCAAGGCCGCGGCGACATTAGCGCCAGCCGAGAATCCAGCGAAGATGCCTTCCTTACGCGCCAGTTCTCTAGCAGTGTGGATCGCCTCCTCATCTGTAACCTGGATGAAACCATCCACCTCTTCAGGATTGATAAAAGGCAAATCAGGCATCGAATAACCTCCGCCCTGGATGCGGTGGTTAGGATCGGTGACCTGTCTGCCAGATAGAACCGCAGCGGAGGCAGGCTCAACCAGGTAGCATTTGATCTCGGGGTTGTACTTCTTGAAAGCGGCTGTGCATCCAGCGTAGGAGCCAGCCGTGCCGACAAAATCGCAGTAGGCGTCGAATTCCCCCTCCGTCTGACGTATGATTTCCTGGGCAGTATGCAGAGTATGTGCTTGAGGGTGGCTTTTGAGGTGAAATTGATCCGCCCGGAAGGCGTTTCTCTCAGCGGTGATCTCTTTAGCAGCTTTCTCCACGAGTTCCAGATCGCCCCCCGAAACCTGGCCCGGTCGTGATGAGGGCAGCTGATCGACCAGGACCACCTCCGCACCAAGTGCGGCCATCATCCGTGCCCGCTCCATCGAATTTCCCTTGGACATGACAGCCACAAACGGGTAGCCCTTAACCGCACACACGATGGCCAGACCTGTCCCGGTATTTCCGCTGGTAAGCTCCACAACAGTCTGGCCCGGCAACAGGCTGCCGTCCTCTTCAGCCTGCTCGATCATCTGCAGAGCGATGCGATCTTTCTTCGAATAACCCGGGTTCAGATACTCCAGTTTCGCAAGGATTCTTCCCGGCATTTTGCCGGTAATGCGGGAAAGTTCCACCAGCGGTGTGTCGCCAATCGCCCCCAGCACAGATTCCAGTATGCTGCTTGATCGACTCAATTCAACCTCCTGCGCCTCAATTAGATTAATTACCACCTTCCGGCTTTGGCAGGTCAATCCTAAATGTAGTGCCCTCATTCAGCTGGCTTTCCACCCCGATCTTACCCCCATGCGCCTGGACGAGCTGCTGGGCGATTGCCAATCCCAGACCGCTGCTCGCCTGCCGGGCGCCCTCACCTCGCCAGAAGCGGTCAAAAATGAATGGTAGATCATCCTCGCTTATTCCGCGCCCGTTATCCGCAACCTCGATCTGCACGCCAGCCTGGCTTGGCCCGGTGCTGATGTTGATCTGCCCCCCACTGGTTGTGTGATCGAGGGCATTGGCTACCAGGTTGCTCAGCACCTGGTCCAGCCGGCCGGCATCGCCCTGGATTACGAGAGGTTCTCCCCCCTGGCGAAGCGAATACTTCAAATCCACCCCTGCAGCTTCCGCCTGGCCGCTGAAACTGGTCGCCACATCCGCTAACAGATCGCTAACCTCAACTGGTTCCCATTTCATTGGCAGCTGGCCGGCTTCCGCCAGGGACAGTGTGCGCAGGTCTTCCACCAGCCTGGAGAGCTGTCGCGTTTCCCCTAATAAGCGATCAATTTGATCTGCATCTGCCTCATAGACTCCGTCAGCAATGCCTTCCAGGTTGCCCTGGATGATGTGCAGAGGAGTGCGCAGCTCGTGAGCCACGTCCGCGGTCAGATTGCGCCGCTGCTGGTCGGCAAGTTCCAGCTCGTTTACCATGCGGTTGAATGAACGCGTCAGGCGTCCGAATTCACCCGAACCACGCTCCGGCACCCGTACGCTGAAATCCCCTTCTGCGACTGCATCCGCGGCGGCCATCACCCTGGCTAACGGGTCCACCACGCTGCGGAATGAACGCCTGGCGATCAAAATGACCAGGATGGGGAAAGCCAGCGCCATCCCGCAGCCGATCACCCACACCAGCATTGTTGCCTGGGCATTGCCTCCAAACAAGCTGGTCAGGATATAGGCCAGCCCGGCCATGCCCAGCAGGAAGAAAATGACGGCCGAAACCATAATACCCATAAAACGGAAAAACAGGACACGTCGTTTGGCATGCCAGTCAGAGCGGAAACGTCGCTCTCCCCAGTATTTCCAGTGTTGGCGGTTGAAACGTCTGCGATGCATCAATCTACACACCCGATGTGATTTCGCTGTTATGCCAGCTCATTAAACTTGTATCCCACACCATAGACCGTAAGCACATACTGTGGATCAGATGGATTCGGCTCCAGCTTGCGGCGCAGGTTTTTGATATGGGCGTCGATGCTGCGGTCGTAGCCATCGTACGCATAACCGTGGATTCGTTCCAGCAGCTGGGCGCGGGTATATGTCAGACCAGGATGCTGCGCCAGGGTCACTAATAAATTGAACTCAATCCTTGAAAGCGTTATGGGTTCGCCAGCCCGGGTGAGGCGATGCCCTTCCAGGTGAATTTCCAGGTCGGCCACCCTGAGAATGCCTGGCTCTCTGACTTCTCCTTTCGTCCTGCGCAGAACGGCTCGCACGCGCGCCACCAATTCCCGCGGCGAGAATGGCTTGGTGATGTAATCATCCGCCCCCAGCTCCAGGCCGATCAAACGATCGGTCTCCTCCACGCGGGCGGTGAGCATAATGATCGGCACATCTGATTCTTGCCTCAGTCGGCGGCACACATCCAATCCATCCATGCCCGGCAGCGCCAGGTCGAGTACCACCAGGTCTGGCTGCTCGTTGCGCGCCATCGCCAAGGCTGCCACCCCATCGCCGACGCCCAACACTCTGAAGCCGGCCTGTTCCAGATAATCACGGGCCAGCTTCACGATCTCTTTCTCGTCGTCCACCACCAAGATCAGCTCATTCATCAGGCTAAGTGTAACCGAAATTCTTGCGCAGAATAGGCGCGACGCACTATACAAATCCTGTTTGTGAAGTCATTGGATCAGATGAAAATGCGTCGCACCTGGCAACTAGTTTTCGTTTGGTTCTTCACCTTCTGATTCTTGATCTTCAGCCTCTCCCTCAGCATGTTGCCGCTGGTGTTCTTCCCAATCCCTGGCCCAGGGCGGTACAGGTCCATAACTCCATTTACCATGATGAGGATATCCAGCCCAACGCCGCCTTCCCCAGGGTTTAAAAATGCCGCCGATCAGGAACAAGACTAAAAAGATGAACCCGATACTCAGGCACAGACCAAAAAACGGGAAGCCGAATCCGGGCATGTACGGCCCATACAATTGCCCTCTGAATTGGGGAACCATTGGAAGCGCTTCAGCGCTTTCACTACCCGACAGCAATATAGCCGCCTGGTAGCCCTGCGCCCATCCTGAACGGTATACGAATATTCCTCCCGCCACCAGCACAGCCACCAGGATGACAACCAGGAATATTCTTGCCACAATACCTCTACGATACATCTTTTACCTCCTTCAGGTATAGAATTGTGTTTTTACACGCTACTTTCACTCAGTATCCCAAGAGCTTGTGAATAAATTATGAAATGGTTGGGGAAATCTGGTGAACCCCGGCTTGATCGCGCAGGACAGCTATTTCCCGGGCCAAAGGGACAATTACCCCATGACAATAGGACAAGTTTTCTCTAAAATATATTTATTAAACTTCACAAGAAGATAGAGGAGAATGGATATGCGTAAAGTTCTGAAATGGGTTGGGATTGGAATCGGTGTGTTGATCGGGGTGGTGATCGCGGCTGCCGTCCTTCTTTACTTCATGGGGGGTGCCCGGCTGAGCAAGACTCACCAGGTACAACCCCTGGCGATTGCCATTCACAATGACGAGGCTACCTTAGCCAGGGGAGAGCACTTGGTCAAGGCCGCCTGCGCGTCTTGTCACTCAGATGATTTGAGCGGCACGGCATTTCTTGCAGACCCTGCAATTGGGACAATTTATGCAGCCAATATTACTGGATTGGGAGAAAGGCGCACCGACGAGGAACTGGTGCTCGCTATCCGGCACGGCATTGGACCTGGAGGACGCCAGCTAGTAATTATGCCCTCCGAAAGTTTCATCCACTTCAGCGAAGAGGATTTAAATGCCGTGATCGCTTATCTAAAGACAGTGCCACGCACGGGTGAGGATACCCCGGAGCCAAAACTGGCTCCCCTGGGACAGATTATGCTGGCAGCCGGTATGTTCGGCCAGGTTTTCCCTGCCGAATATATTGACCACGACCAACCCTTCAATGAAATGCCAGAGATTTCAGCCAACCGCGAATATGGAGAATACCTTTCTCGCTTCTGCACGAATTGCCATGGTGAGGACCTTTCTGGTAAGGCCTCGGGGGATCCCAATGGGCCATTTGCCCCCAATCTCACCCCGGGCGGCGGCCTGGCGAATTGGACTGAAGACGATTTTATCCAGACCATACGAACGGGCGTCAATCCTTACAACTACCACCTGGATCCCGAATTCATGCCCTGGAAATCTTTCGCAAAATTCGAGGATGAAGAGCTGCAGGCTATTTGGATATATCTCCAATCTATGCCCGCCATCACTACGGAGCTGGAGTAAGACTTCAATGAGCAAAAAAATCTTTCTATCAACCACAGGTAACGGCATCGCCCGTGCTAGGCAAACGGATAACGGGGATTGGCAAAGGGATGACCCCATTCAAGGTCAGCAGATCAACTGCCTGGCAGCCGATCCGAATAATGCCCGAGTCATTTACGCAGGAAGCCAGGGGGAGGGTGTTTACCGTTCGGATGACAGTGGAGAGACCTGGGCTCCGGCTGGTCTGGCAGGAGAATTTGTCAAGTCTCTGGCTGTCAGCCCGCACGATGCGGACATAATCTACGCCGGAACGAGACCCGCTCACATGCATATTTCTCGCGATGGAGGAAAATCCTGGGAAGAGCTGCCCGGCTTCCAGCGCATACCTGGACGCTGGTGGTGGTTCTCTCCAGCCGAATCCCCCTACCAGGCTTATGTTCAGAGTATCGGTATTTCTCCGAACAATCCGGATGTACTGCTGGCAGGCATAGAATTCGGGGCCGTGGTTCGCAGCCAGGACGGCGGCCAAACCTGGTCCGGTCACCGCAAAGGTTCCCTGCGGGATAACCACTCGCTCACCTTCCACCAGACGAAGGGTGATTGGGCTTACCAGGCTGGCGGTTCAGGAGGCGGCGCCTCCTTCAGCCAGGATGGCGGGATGACCTGGCATAAATACACATCCGGTCTGGCGAAGAATTACGGCGTTTCCTGTGCCGCAGATTCCCAGAAGCCTGAAGTGTGGTACGTGTCGGTTGCCCCGGGACCTGGCAAAGCCTATGGGGTGGAGGCGGAAGCTTATCTATATCGCGCCTCAGGTGGTGCGGAGTGGCAGCCGATCGGCTGGGAACCCCATCCACTGAGCTCGATGCCGATCGCCCTGCTGACCTCCCCCACGGATGCCGGTCAGCTTTATGCCGGACTGACCAATGGAGAGGTCTGGCACTCAAGTGATTATGGTGATACCTGGCAGAAAATGCCCTTCACCCTGCCCCCCATACGCAGGTCGATGATCTTGATCGAACCGACCAGCTAGGCGTCAATGGATATGGAGAATAATCTGACGGGACAAAAGGGGGCGATCACCATGGGAGACGGGTTGCTAAACGTTCATTTGATCGCCGGGGTCATGGCGGGAATTGTCGGGCTGCTGATCTTCCTGGTCATCCACCACTTCTGGATCTCCCCCATCTGGTTCATCATGCCTATTGGATTAATTATTGCTGCACTGGGCGGCCTGGCAGTTGGTTGGGCGTACCACGAGCTTTCTCCCAACCTGCCAGTCCTTCCCTGGAGCGCTATCGCCTTCATCGGATTGATCGGAATTATCTTAGCTCCCGCCATCGTCCTCGCCGAATTACGACAACCGCTTTTCACTATATCAGAATCAGGTTCAGAGCTGGCGGTACCTGTCTGGCACGCGATGTTCGTTTTCATCCTGGAATTGCTAGTCACTGCAACCCTGGTGGGCGGTCTGGCGGGTTGGCTGATCAGGCGTTCTTCTCGGGCAGCCCTGGCAACCGCTGTTGCTGGATTTATCTTCGCTTTGGGACCAGGTCACAACATCCCTTTCCTGGGAAACACGCCTGGAACATTAAAAGGGATCGTAATTTTACTGGCAGTAATCCTGCCCGCAGCATTTATCCTGGTGGGATCTTCGATCTGGAGGAGCGGGCGGGCAATATCAAATAATGAATAGGAGTCAATATGATGAATGAAGCTGCATTTTTGCGTTTTGCCGGTTGGGCGGCCTATTTTAATGCCACTGTTTTTGTGCTCAGTTTGGTGGCCTTGATGATCTTTTTCAGCATCGGTGGCATTTGGGGTCGAATTAACGACAGCCTCAGCGTGATTTGGATGATCTCTTACATACCAATCGGCGTGGCGTTGTACCTTCTCACCCGTCCCATCAATGCGCCGATAAGCCTGGTGAGCACCATCGTTGGCATTGCTGCCATGCTCGTCTTCACCGTTCTACAAATACTATTGGTCATTGGCGGGGTAACTTTTGAACAAACATTTACCGCAGTGCTCACCATGACTGCATTGGTCGGTCTTTTTGTCTTGATCCAGGCTCTCCTGGCCCGGGCGGGCAGCCTCTTTCCGCCAGGTTTAATTTGGGCCATGGTCATCTACGGCCTGGCCTCGATGGTTGGTGCGGTGGGATTCCAAATCGGCGGCGAGTCGCACCCCCTGGCGATGATCGGTCTTTTACTCACCGCTATCACTGGATTGGTCTGGGTCATCTGGTTCGGCCGATTATTGCTGGCTGAGCAAGTTGCAATCACTTTAACAAGTTCAGCCTGATCGGTGAAGAGACAAATCATGACAAAAGCTTTCTGTAGCGTTTACCTGGCTGCATCCTCGATATTCCTGGCCGGCGTTGCTGCGCAGGTATTTCTGGCTGGCATGGTGGTGGTTGCCTTCCAGATGGGCTGGTCCAATCACAGGGACCTGGGACATTCCCTGGCTATACCACTTTTGGTTATGCTCATTACCGCTTACCTCGGTCACCTGCCGCGCAAAATGAAATGGCTGACCTGGCTGCTCTTCGCAGTTTATGTGATCCAGGCTGATATGCTGATTTTTCTGCGCGCCTCCCTGCCGGTTGCCTCTGCTTTTCACCCGGTGTTGGCTCTGGTTGATTTCCTCCTGGCTGGCATCCTGGTTTACCAGGCCTGGATCCTGCTTCGGAATACCCGCCTGGAGTCGACTGTGCCTGCTAAATTCGAACAACTAGACAAAATCGGTCTATAATAAGCACATGCGCCGCTCACTCACCTCTGTTAGTGCTGGAACTTCGTCCCGGGCGATTTGGAAACCTGCTTACCTGGCCTGGTCGTTAGCCGCGCTGTCGATCGTTATTGTCCTCATCTCTTTCGTACTGGCGATTTATTGGTCTTTTGCCAGCGGCAACTTTCGCGCCTTCATCTCCCACCAGGCGTTGACGCCTTTTGTCACCATCGCCTTCACTCTTGTTGGCGCGCTGGTTGCCTCTCGCCATTCGCGGAATCCGATCGGATGGCTTTTCATTTCCGTGGGCATTCTTTATGCAGTTAACAGCGTCACCGCGGTTTACAGTTTGCTCGGCTCATCAATCCTAAAGGACGGCATCCTGGCAGGTTATGACCTGATGAAATGGTTGGGAAATTGGATCTGGATTCCTGCGCTCATTCTGCCGACCACATTTGTATTTCTATATTTCCCAGATGGCCGCCTGATATCCCCACGCTGGCGTTGGGTAGCCTGGCCAGCCGCGTTCGGCCTGGCGCTATCCATCCTGGTGATCATGCTGCATCCAGGACCACTCTCAACCTGGGATGTGAATCATAATCCGTTTGGATTTCCCGCCCTGGCGCCAGCTTTAGAAATGTTGGCTTATGTAGGTGCTGTTTTGGTTGCAGTAACCTTAATTGGCGCATTCATTGCGTTCATCGTGCGTTTCCGACGCACTCGCGGCATCGAGCGCGATCAGATGAAATGGTTGGTCTATGCCCTTGGTTTGATGGGAGTTGGTTTTTTTCTGGTCTCGATCCTCTTCTTCCTCTGGCCGGAAAATGAACTGGTTACCGAGTTCGGCATCGCCATAAACAGCCTCGCCGTCCTGGGCATTGCCATCGCGGCTTCTGTAGCCATCCTGCGCTACCGGCTGTACGATATTGACCTGATCATCAATCGCACCCTGGTCTATGGCGCTCTCACAGCCGGCGTCATAGCCATCTATGTGCTGGTAGTCGGCGCGGTAGGTTTGTTATTCCAGCAAGCCAGCAACCTGTTTATCTCTCTAGTGGCGACTGGCCTGGCTGCACTGCTGATCCAGCCTCTGCGTGAGCGCCTGCAGCGCGGCGTCAACCGCCTGATGTACGGCGAGCGCGATGACCCTTATGCGGTCCTTTCTGGCCTGGATCGCCGTCTCGAAGAATCGCTCTCTCCGGAAACCACCCTGCCCATCGTAGTAGAGACGGTCGCCCAGGCGCTTAAACTGCCCTATGTGGCCGTTGAACTGGCCGATCAAGGTGGATTTCGTCCCGCTGCCTCGTACGGATTATCACCAACCCGCAAGGATCAGCACATCGCCCTGCCGCTCATATACCAGAATGAACGCGTTGGACGCCTGGTATTATCCCCGCGCAGCGCAGGTGAATCTTTCAATCCAGCGGAGAAGGAGTTGCTGGCAGACATCGCCCGCCATGTCGGTGTGGCGGCCAACGCCGTTTTGCTGACTGAGAATCTGCAGCGCTCTCGCGAGCGTATTGTCACCGCTCGTGAAGAAGAACGGCGCCGCTTGAGCCGCGACCTGCACGATGGCCTCGGTCCCCAGCTGGTCAGCCTGGGCTTCAAGGTGGAAGCTGCTCAAAACCTGCTTGGGGAAGATCAAGATACGGTTAGTGAATTGCTCCAGCAGCTCAAGGTACAGACCAAGTCAGCCCTGGGAGACGTGCGCCGCATTGCCTACGACCTTCGCCCCCCTGCTCTTGATCAGCTCGGGCTGGTGCCGGCCATTCTTGAGCATTTCACCTCCCTGGAGCTGCCCGGCGGCCTGGAGATCAAGCTGAAAGCACCGGATGAGATGCCAGCCCTCCCCGCAGCCATTGAAGTTGCTGCTTACCGCATTGTCCTCGAAGCTGTGACGAATGTCATCCATCATTCCGGCGCCAGCCGCTGCACGGTGGACCTTCAGGCGAACGATTGGTTTGAGATCGAAGTGAGCGACAACGGTAACGGGCTGCCAGAAAATTTAATCCCTGGAGTTGGCATCCGCTCGATGAGAGATCGAGCGGCTGAACTCGGTGGAACATTCAGTATAAAGAGCAGCGCCGAGGGCGGGTCCCAGATTACCGCCAGACTGCCGTTACATCCGGCGTATAATAGTGGTGCAAAAGGAGATTGACTATCAGCACTATCCGCATTGTCATCGCCGATGACCACACGCTGCTCAGGGATGGTTTACGAGCCCTATTTTCTTCGGTGCCCGATATCGAGGTGGTGGGGGAGGCTGAAACTGGCTCCGAGGTGATCGCCAGGGCAAGCGAACTGCATCCCGATGTTATATTGATGGATATTCAAATGCCGGGCGTCAACGGCATCCAAGCCACCCGCCAGATCATGAACACCAATCCCGAGATCGGGGTCATCGTCGTCACCATGTACGAAGACGACGATTCGGTCTTCGCAGCCATGCGCGCGGGTGCACGCGGCTATATTCTAAAAGGGGCCGACCAGGATGAAATGCTGCGCGCCATCCGCGCCGTTGCTCAGGGGGAAGCCTTGTTTGGTCCTGACATCGCCACGCGCCTGATGAATTTCTTCGCCTCACCCAAGCCCACTGAGCAGACCCCGGTATTTCCAGAGCTCACTCTGCGCGAGCATGAGGTTCTGGAGTTAATCGCCCAGGGGTTGAACAACCCGCAGATCGCAGTGCGCCTGTCGATCAGCGAGAAGACCGTGCGCAACCATGTCTCCAACATCTTCAACAAGCTGCAGGTGGCAGATCGCGCTCAAGCCATCATCCGCGCCCGGGATGCTGGTATGGGGGTTTAAATCTCAAAGCCTTTTTAGCTGGTTGATCCTCAACCAAAGTTTGACAATCGCATAAACGTAGAGCACAAAAATCACCGCAATGAAGGCATACACGAATGAAATCCAGTCATATGGTCGCGTGCGCAGGTTGATCAGGCTGATCAACAGCGGGAGCATTAAAATCCATAGAAAGGCCAACAATCGTTGGTACTTCTCGATCTTGGACTCGGCGTCGGTGTAGATTTCAAGCTTCTCCCCTGGTTGGGCCAGCTGGCGGAAGTAATTCCAGCCAGCCATCTCTTCCACGTACTCCCAACCTGAATCACGAAAAAGCTGCAGGTAATCCTCCACATCCATTTTCCAATGAGAGCGATAATCCAAGCGGTAAACATAATCCTTAGCTTCACCTGGCTCAAAGCTATAAACAGTGGGAAATCCAATCCCGGTCAGGTGCCAGCCCCGATTAGACATTTCTCTCAACCAGGCCTCTTCATCTTCGTCCTGCCAAGCCCAGAACCATTTAAACTTGCGTATACTGCTCTTATCCATGATCTTCTCTCATTAAATCATTTTTAACAGATAGACCGTTTCCATTCATGATCTCCAGGCGCTCTATCTGCGCCAGCAGAACCTGCTTCCCCTTGGAGGTCAGGGCATAACACTTCCGGCGGTCTTCTTCCGTCACTTTTACAATTAATTTCTCTTTCTCCAGGTTTGAGAATGCTCCATAAAGGGTTCCTGCGCCGACTTTGACCGTCCCCTGGCTGATCGCTTCCACCTTCTGCATCACACCATAGCCGTGTAGCGGTTCAACCAGTGACAGCATGATGTAGTAGGTAGCTTCTGTCAGGGGCAGGTATTTATTCGCCTTATCACCAGATTTCATCACAATCACCTTTGTATCGCTTCTCGGTATATCGTTTCACGCTATATCGTCTAACGATATAATAACAGGTTTCAGAACATTTGTCAAGCTCGTACCCCAATTGAGTTCCACCCCCACCCTTTTCTTCCCTCCCCCGCGAGCGGGGGAGGGAAATTCACCAATCCGCCAGGCCCTTTTCCTCGCTCCAGCAGGCTTTAATCCCGCCAAGACGGGGATTTGTAATCCCGTGATAGAGGCAACACAGGGATTACAAATCCTCTTCGAGCTGCACTCAAAGAATAAACCCTTTGAGTAGTTAATAAAATACCCCTCTCCCATAAATGCGAAGGTGAGGGTGTGTGGAGCTAACAAATCCATCTATCGCTCCTTTGTCTAATATTATTTCGAGTAGAATCTGAAGTCCAGACTTATTCCGATCCCACGGTACACTCACCAATGCCTGAAGAAACTCCGCTGCAAACGAAACAGGAACTTCCCGTCCTGACCTGCCCTCATTGCAGAATCGCTTTGCACCTTGATGACGCTACAATACTTTGCCCGGAATGCAATTCGCGGGCATCTATTCAAGCTGGCATCAACAACTTTCTCGTTCCTGGTAAATCCTCTTCAGCTCAATCTGACCCCCCGCTCAATGATTTCAACCGTATTGCCTCTACACAGGGATGGCAGGCTGCCGCCGAGGCTATCGCCAGCAAATCCGCCAATCCGGTCCACCATTTAGAGTACATCACCAGTGAAGCGCGGGCCGATTTCCGGTTCTTGCTGCCCGTCACTCAGGATGAAATTGTTTTGGATATGTGTGGGGGCTGGGGGAACATGACCGCGGCCTTCGCCCGGACGTGCAAACATGTTTTTTCCCTGGATAGCTCCTGGGATAAATTAGTCTTTTCCAGCCTCCGTTCCTCTCAGCAGGGGTTGGACAATATCACCTACCTGCATGCCCACCCAGCCTTAATTCCCCTCCCCCAGGCATCCTGCCACATCGCCGTGCTCGCCGATACGCTCGAGTGCGGCTTCTGGCAGGAAGCAGCGACAAATTCCCAAACAAATCACCTACAAATACTAAGATCCATTTGGGACAAGTTGGTTCCTGGAGGTTGCCTGTACCTCGGGATTGAAAATCGATACAGCTATAAATACCTCCTGGGTGGCAAAGCGCCGCCCTCCAACCTGCGTTTTATCTCTCTGCTGCCTAGTTCGCTGGCCAACCGCTATTCACACCTGCTGCGCGATATCGATTACCAGGAGGTCGCTTACTCGCTGGGTGGGATTACAAATTTACTCCGCCAGGTTGGATTTTCGAACTTGAAGGTTTATTACCCCATCCCTGCCTATCCGAAGTTTCGTTTCCTGGCTGATCTGAACTCCCGGGCAGCGACAGAGTTCATGATTTCGAGGCTGCGTGTCCATTTAAGATTCAACAGATCTTTCTACATCTTCTCAAGGATCGCCTCCGCATTGGGGATTCTGCCCTGGTTCGCGCCGGGTTTCAGCATCCTCGCTTACAAGGAATAGAATTTTGATCGACCAATTACAATTTCAGGCTCTTGGCGCCTGGAATGAAATCCACCCTGGGAAACCAAAACCACAAGCTTTGGATCACCTTTTCCAAAGCCGCGATTACATCATCGTATTCTGGTTCGAACGCGGGAGCAAATCTGGTGATCCAGTGCTGATCTCTAAAATTCCCCGCACCCAAAACTTTAATCGCTACGCCGAGAGATCGATCAAACTGGTTAACCGCTTATTGGCCGATCTAAAACCCCCGATCAGGGAAACACTCCCCACCAGGGTGATCGCCGGCCAGGTAGGCAGCCTGACTCACATCGTCATGGGCAATATGCCTGGTGAGCCGATCACCATCCCTAACGATAATTTCCTTGGTCGCCGGGCGGCTGAAAAGCATTTATCAGCCTTTCTCGCCTGGTTGGTCGAATTTCAAGCGCAAGCCACGATTGGCGCCAGGGTTGTCCCTTGGGACGTATTCTTCAAGCGAAGTCAGGACGGACCCGGACTCGATTTTTTTGGCGGTGATCCTTACCAACGGATTACCCAACAGATCGTCAGCCATCTCCCGATCGCTGAAATCTCCTTCACCTGGAGTTATGGCGACGCCAATCACAGCAACATCCTCATGGAACAGGGGCAGATCAGCGGGGCAATTGATTGGATCGGCGTTGAGCAAGAGCAATGGTTCTACACTGACTGGTATTACTTCCTCTTCTTCTATGCCTTTGAATTTTTCAAGAAGAACTCGAAAGCCAGCCTAGATACTAAGCGCAGGTCTGCCATTTCCACGACGATGGGAATTGGCGATTACTGGCTCACCAGGCTCTTTGCGGAGAAAACCCTCCAGTTCCTGGCAAGCCGTTCCACCGATCCCCAGTTGAGCCCCGAATTATTCCTTACCTTCCTGCACGATCTGCATTGGCCCCAGGGCAAAGGCCAATTGCTTAAAGAAGCCTATTCAATTTATGGCGCGGAGATTTGGCAGGCTTGATTTAGAAGGATAACAGTTTTTGCGAATTATAGAAATCTGCTTGACAGGTTAGCAAGTTGGAGTACGGTATAAAGAGAACGAGTTTGTAGGAGAGGATTCCATTTATCATTCCCAGAACTCGCAACATTTGGAAATTTGCTCCGAACCCAAACAGACCCACACAGAAGGGGATCAAAAATGGAAGTTAAAGAACCAATCACAATCCCAACCCTAACTGAGAATAGAGGATCAACAACAATATTTGGCGTTCCACTCGAAATTTCCCCCGGTTTTTTCGCAAACCTGGTTGCATTATGGGCGGGCATGTCCTGGCTTTCTGGCAGGCAGCATCCCCAACGCCGTTGGCCAGACCGCCTATTGGCAGGTCTCTTATCCGGGATGGCCCTAGTGCTGGCTGACGTGGGTCACGCCTACGCTCATTCCGTCCGCGCCCAACTGGCTGGTGCGCCCATGGATCGCATCAAGCTCTCCTCGGGTATGCCGCGTACAATTTACGATGACGAGGATGTGCCGCCGCGCGCCCACCGCATGCGCGCAATGGGTGGTCCAATCTTCAGTGCTTTGGGACTAGTTGCTAGCTTGCTGGTGCGTGCTATCATCCCTCGCAAATCAATAGCCCACGAAGTGGCCAATTGGTCTAGCATCGGTCATGGCCTGATCTTCACCGGCAGCCTGGCACCCTTACCAATCGTCGATGGCGGCTCACTGCTCAAGTGGACTTTGGTGGATCACGGCCGTACTACTGATGAGGCTGATCGCATCGTCCAGCAGGCTGGTGTTGCCACTGGGGTCGCAGCCACCAGTGCTGGAGTTGCCTTTGCGACCCGGCGGCGCTGGCTGCCCGCATTGGGATTGATCGCCGCGGGATTGGTGGCGATTGGATCAGCCTTGGGCAAGATTCGCTGAACTGTAATTTTACGGGATAAGTTCAAACTTGTCCCAGCATATTTGGAAAGTTAAATTCGAAATTTAGAAAAACCTCAAGAATTTTGACAAAAGATTTTATTAGTTGTAAAATACAACTGTTGTATATCACAATTATTTTGGGTGAACGTGGTCAATATTCGCGAATTTCGTTCAAATCTCAGAGTATTCGAACATTTTCTCGGTAATCAACTGCAGAATTGTTGCTGTGGTGTAACTGTAGCGCAGTGTCATTGTTTATTCGCTATCGAGGATCTGGGCCAAACCACAATCGGCGAGTTAGCAGAATTTCTCCGCCTGGATAAAAGTACTTTAAGCCGCACCGTGGATAGTTTGGTTCGCCTCGGATATGTTAGCAGGGAAAGCGATCTCGTTGATCGCAGAAGTTTCCAAATTACATTGACACAGTCCGGGCAACAAAAAGTAGAAGAGATGCACAATGTAAATGATGCCTATTTCTTTCAAGTTTTTGAACATATTCCTGAATCTGACCAGGATAATGTTGCCAAGCATTTAATCATGTTCGTCGATGCCATCAAACAATTTGAAGGATCGCACGAAACAGCAGATATTTGCTGTGAAGAAGAGTGAGACTGACGGTGGGCAAGCAAGAAAAGCATTCGGATACGCCATTTACGACTATTGAAACAAAGTTATTCTCCCCGGCGCTATCAAAAAGCCATTTGTCTCGATTTAAACTCCTCAAGAAACTAAATTCCGCAGAAAATTGCAAACTTACCATTGTTTCTGCCCCCGCCGGTTATGGGAAATCAACCTTGTTGACTGAATGGGCATCAGACAACGATAGGAAAGTTGCCTGGCTTTCCTTAGACAAAGATGATAACGATCCAACTCGCTTTTGGTCATACATTATTGCTTCTCTTCAGAAGACAAGTACCAACCTGGAGACCGTGCTTAAGCCCATCTTGCGTTCACCACAACATGTCTCCATTGAGGTGTTTCTGGCTGAGCTGATCAACGAGCTATCCGACATGCGAACACCGCTAACAATCATTCTTGATGATTACCACGTAATTGAATCAAAATCAATCCATGAAATGGTTTTTCAACTCATTACTCGATTACCTGGTCAGGTAAATCTGATCATTGCAACTCGTTCTGATCCTCCTTTTCCTGTTAGCCGATTGAGGTCAATGGGGCAATTATGTGAACTACGGATTAAAGACATCCGTTTCAATCTTGAAGAGACGACTCAATTCTTAAATCAAGTTGTGGATTGGGATCTGTCTGAAGAGGAGATTCGTATCTTGAACCGGAAAACTGAGGGGTGGATAGCCGGATTACATTTATCCGCGTATTCCATGCGAAATTATTCGGACAAGAAAACATTCTTTTCCTCATTCGCGGGTGACGATCGATTCATCGCTGATTATTTGGTGGAAGAAATTCTTCGCCAGCAACCGGAGCAGATTAAATCCTTTTTACTCCAAACTTCACTGTTAGAGGTTTTATCAGATCAGGTATGTCATGAAGTAACAGGTATCGATCATTGCCAAAGCATTTTAGAATATCTTGAAGATAATAATTTATTCATCATTTCTCTGGATCGAAATCGTCGCCGATATCGATACCACCATTTGTTTTCCGAGCTACTTAGAAGGCGCTTGGCATTGGAACAGCCAGAAAAAATCCCAAGAATCCACCAGCAAGCAAGCCAGTGGTTTGAAAGTCATAATCTTATTCATCAGTCAATTTATCATGCGTTTGAAACAAATGATTATGAAAGAGCTGCATTATTGATTCAGAGAATCGTGATGAAATTAATCAATCAGGGTGAGTTCGAAACCATAAATTCTTTGATTGAAAAATTACCAAGACCGATCATAGATTCTCATCCCTGGCTCGGTATCGCCCGTGCCTGGGAGATGGTATTTTCAGGCCAATTGGACCTAATTCAAGATGAGGTTTCCCTGATTTCAACCTCACCCTCATTAATTGCAGCAGACAAAGATCATGTAAATGGGCATATATTCGCTATACAGGCATGCTTAAACTCATTTAAGGGTGATCAATCCACTGCCTTATATGATTCCCAAGGAGCACTTGCCTTATTACCACCTGATGATTATTTCGCCCGAGGTATATCATCCTTGATTTTAGGGCTGTCATTACGTTGGAAAGGCGATTTATCAGCCGCGATCGAGGCATACACTACCGCCCAACAGGTAAGTGAAAAAGGGGAGGATAGCTTTGTTTATATCTATTCCTCATCCTTCAAAGGATATGTGATGGTGTTGATGGGTCGCCTAGAGGAAGGTTATAAAGAATATACCTCAGCACTGCAATCTTTTCAACGAACAGGTGAAGATTTCCAGTGGGGATCCCCGATCCAAGGATTGATCTGCTCATTTCTCAGTGGTGTCCTGCTCCGGTGGAACAGAATAGATCAGGCATTCGAGCAGGCACAAAAAGGACTTGAACTGAGCAAGAGATGGGGGAACAGACAGGCAGTTCACGATGGTTATTTCTTCTATACCCAAGCCTTATTAGCCAAAGGGGATATTCCAGGGGCAAAAATCGCCATTCAACAAGCAAAAAAGAACGCTGAACATTTGCCGCCTTTTCAGCATTTGGATGTGTTTTTCCAAGAAGGCATGTTGCATTTAAAAATTCAAGATCTTGACCACGCAGCTAAATTAATCCAAAATCTTGATATTCATCCGGACGACGATATCGGATATATTCATTTGCAAACCTATCAAGTATTAGCCAAATACCTGCGCCAAAGAGGAGATCTCGAGCTAGCTGCTCAACTTCTGACTCGCTTATTAGAGATAGCTAAAGAAGCCGGAGCAAGGAGCAAAGAGTTAGATATATATATTCAACTAGCACTAGTTTCATGGATCAGAAAGGATGAGCGCCAAGCCCTCAGATCATTAAAATCAGCTTTAACGATTGCTGAATCTGAAAGACATCTAAATGCTTTTTTGAATGACGGGCAATCCCTGATTGACCTGCTGAAATATGCAGCAAGCAAAGGTTTATTCGTCAAATTCATCGGTGAGATATTACGAGCTCATAGTGCTGGAACCCATATCGGAGAAATGCGATATATTGAAGGCAATGAAGATCTGATTTCTCCACTCACTGCGCGAGAACTGCAGGTATTGTGTTTGTTGGCGATTGGACTGAAAAGCACAGAAGTTGCCGAGGAATTGGTCATTTCTGTTGGTACCGCGCGCACCCACATAAAGAATTTGTATCGAAAACTCAATGTACATAATAGAGCCGAAGCTGTGAACAAGGCAAAAGAGCTGTCACTAATCTAGAACTGGATTAATTTCCCATCGATCCTCCCTTTAGGAGGATTTTTTATTTTTAACAAATACCCTACCCGAAATACCCTATTTAGTAGATGTCAAATTTGAACAAATTTCCTATACTACATTTGTGCCGGATAAGGAAAGAGCATAAGAGATGAAGTCTCCACCAAAGCAATATGCAATCAAACTGAAAGAGCATTTGGAGACTGACTGGTCTGATTGGTTTGATGGATTTTCTATCGAGGAACAAGATAATTTCACCCTATTAAAAGGTGAAGTAATCGACCAGGCAGAACTCCATGGTTTTCTGATAATAATCCGCGATCTTGGTTTAACTTTAATCTCCGTTGAGGAGTTGATTGATTTGCCAGATATTTCCACCCGAGGAAGCGAGTAAAAGGATGACAAAAAAATTTGCGTTTGTATTTATTGTCCTTGGATTGGCACTCCAAATTGGGTGCACAAGAGGCCCAAACGAACCAGCTGAACCCATAACCGCCTTCGTGAACGTTAATCTAATCCCCATAACCAAGGAGATCGTCTTGGAGGATCAGATCTTGTTGGTAACAGGTGACAGGATATTGGCATTTGGAAATCCAGATGAAGTCGAAGTACCTCCTGGGGCAGACATTATCGATGGCAAGGGGGCGTACTTGATGCCGGGTCTGGCAGACATGCATGTGCATATATATGAGGAATCAAGGGAAGTTTTACCCATCTCCCCACTAGATTTGTATATTGCTAAAGGGGTGACCACAATCAGGGATTGCGGCACCGCGCCCATTCAGCCGGATGACACGTTTGTTTTAGATTGGAGGGACGAGATTCTCGCTGGAGAAACTTTAGGCCCTATGATCTATTCTTCAGGCCGGATAATTCATGGACCTGTAGCCAATCCAGGAGGCAAAGTCGCACAAAGACACAAAAACGGCTTTGATTTTGCCAAGCTGTATATGGAATTGTCAGTCGATGAGTTCAGCGAAGCCCAGGTAATGGCTGAAGACTTGGGGATGTACACAGTTGGACACATTCCATATCAAGTTGGCTACGAACTTGCCATCTCCCAAGGATTGGACGAAATAGCCCACTTGGAGGAGCTTAGCTTCGAGTTGATTTGGTCCAAGGACCGCCCTACACGGTTTCTCCATCAGGAGGCCTGGTTATCTGCGCTTATCGACGTGGTTAACAAAATCTATCCAGATGATAGTGGTTCTAACTATCTCTTTGATCCAGACCAATTTCTTCATATGCAAGGTCAGCAACTGTCACAGATAATCGACAAATTAATCGCCGAGGATATACCTGTGGGCACAACGCTGGCTGTTTATGACGTGGTGAACCAAAAACTTTTTAAGCAGGCAGATTTCTTAGCACGGGAGGAGACAGCCTATCTGTTTCCAGAATTGATCGAGGAGGTGCTCAATGGTCAAAATAGGCACCAGCTCCTTTATCAAGCTCTTGGTGACCACAAACCCCTTTGGACCTGGAAGAATGATTTAG
Source organism: Anaerolineales bacterium (assembly GCA_041558875.1). GTDB lineage: Bacteria > Chloroflexota > Anaerolineae > Anaerolineales > UBA4823 > PFL25. The sequence continues at coordinate 17,512 of JBFFEL010000020.1, read as the reverse complement.
ATAATTTCCTTCTGCAAGAATTGCACCGGGCCGGGGTCAAGTTCGTATCGGGCACGGATGCAGGCAGCAGCTCGATCGGAGTGGTGGAGGGATTTGCAACGCATGATGATTTGCGTCTCCTGGTGCAGCATGGCTTTACAACATACGAAGCTATCTCGACAGCAACCGTCAACGCGGCTCATGTTGTAGAGAAAATGGGCGGAGAGGGTAATTTTGGGACAATCGAAGTGGGCAACCGGGCAGACCTGATTCTGGTGAGCGGCAACCCGTTGGAAGACATTAGAAATACAGAAAACATTCTGGGTGTTATGGTCAGAGGGCAATGGTTTTCACAGGATGTGCTAGAAGAGATGATAGGGATCGATGGAGAATAGCTATGCATGAACACCAAGAAGAAATAAGATTTCCTGCAAAGCGCCCATTCAAGGAGATGAGCAAATTTTTAGACGGGAGAACCGTCAGGCAGCTACAGGTAAGGACCAGGAAAGATGAAGTGCTGGTTGGCCTGCCAGTTCAATTCAACCCACAAGATCTCGTCCCCAGGATATTCGCCGCTCCCACAAAGGCGGTGGGATTTGGCATTTCAACCTTTGCTAGACTCTTGGGGATTCGCGTTGTAATCGAATAAACCGGGAAGATAAGCAGGTCAAAGTGATATGAGCAATTATCATCTCACGCTAAGGCAAAGATACAAACTTCTTTATGATGATTATGTCGAAGACTACAAGTCATATCTTCAGCTCAGAGGCTTTGGAGACCATCACGATGATTGGTATTTTGTGAAGCGCGGTTTTCTTGAATGCTGGTTTGCACCCGGATTTCATCGATTTTGGCAAACCTGGAATCCTGGAATTGGTTATTTTACCTATCGATTGTATCTATGGCTGATTGGAAAAGGCTTCGGCGGGAAGCACAAGCGAAACCTGGCAATTTTATTGACATTCCTGATAAACGGAATAATCCACAACCTGGTTGCGATAGCCATCTTACCGCAATGGTCCCTTCCACTACCATTCACTTTTTTGGCTTTGGGTGTTTTTACGGTAATCTCTTCCGCCCTTGAGGAAAAACTGCATTTTATGAGATGGCCAATGATTTTTCATTTCGCGGTTAACGCCTTTTTGATTATCATCGCCTTTGAGTTTGGATTTCGGATGGACGATCTCCTCCAAACGATATTTTTCACGTGTAAAACCAATTGGTAAGAAGATGATTTCCTTAATAACCCACTTCAAAAAAATAAGGCTACTTTCATTAACTGTAATTATGTTGTTCACTGGTTGCTTGGCTAATGAGCCTAGTAATCTAAGCAATGGTTTGAAGCTTATTAATTTCAATAGAAAGGTGGAAGGCTCAGGTCATGTAATCAAGGAAGAGCGAGCTTTGTCCAATATCTCTGAAGTAATCTTATCCGAGCAGGGAGATTTGTTCATTGAAAAAGGTAATCATGAGAGAATAATTATTGAAACAGATGAAAATTTGCTAGATTATTTATTTGCTGATGTTAATAATGACACCCTGGAGATTTACAAGCTGCCAGAAAACGTTACCTTAGAACCTACTCGACCTATCAAGTATCATTTATACATAACGAACTTGGAAAGCCTGATTTCAAAAAACAGTGGCGGTGTAGAGATTAAAGAAATAGTAGGAGAAAGTTTTTCTGTGCAAATTACTGGTTCTGGGAGTGTATTCATTCAAGATCTTCTAGTCAACAGATTTGACGCCGAACTGACCAGTTCGGGAGATCTGGCGGTCGAAATCGGGATTGTCAATTCCCAAAAGATCCATTTGAGCAGTTCAGGAGAATATGAAGGTCGCAACCTGGAATCACAAAATGCGATAGTAGAGGTTTCCAGCAGTGGAACCGCAATGGTGAATGTAAAAGAATCCTTATCGGTCGACATTTCTAGCAGCGGCGATGTTTTATACATAGGGAATCCCATATTCAAGATTCAAAATATATCCTCAACCGGCAAATTGAGAAAAGAAACTTGAAAATATATACAGATTGAGATGAAATCTTATTACAATCTAATCAGGATTGGTTGAATTGAGTGTTCTATCCCAAAAGGTAATAATCCGAATTATGTCATTTACAGGATTAAACCAGTTCGGTCAGATATCAATCCCCGTACAGGATCTTGAACTTGCGGTTGAGTTTTATCGTGACTCCTTGGGAATGGATTACCTCTTCCAGGTACCCAATATGGCCCTCTTCAATTGCGGGGGATTCGCATTTTGCCAGCTGTCCCAGAAGGTGATGATCCCGGTCAGCACAGTTCGATCATTTTTTTCAAGGTGGCTGACATCCAGGCCGCTACGGATGCGTTACGCGAAAGAGGGATCACAATCACCTCCAACCCACACCTCCTCGCGGAGATGCCCGACCATAATCTGTGGATGCCCTTCTTCCAGGATCCCGACGATAAAACCCTAGTCCTGATGTCCGAAGTAACCAGAGCAGAGGAGAAATGTATCTCATCCTAACCAACCCCGTGATACATATTGTTACTTTATCATCTCAATGATGTATCGCTGGCTAGTTCAAATCTTATAAGTCGTTGAAATCAGAGGAGCCTGGCTGGGAAATTAATCAGCTTAGTGAATAGACACCCCAAACACCTGAAACGCCCTCAAATTCGAGCCGATCGCGTTCGGTGAATTGAAAGCCTGAACCCACGACCAGATCCTTGACTGTGTTGGATACCCGGATTTCATTCGGCGCGGCTGATCCCAAAACACCTTCAACGATTTGAACTGCGGTGCCAACCAATTCTCCGGCGATAAATTCGCATTCACCTGTATGCAAACCCGCGCGCAATATTATCTCCCTCAGGCTGGCTGCTTGGAGTATGGCTTTCGCGCAATGGATCGCCCTGGATGGCCCGTCAAAAGTGGCAGTATAACAATTGTTTCTCCAGCTGACCTTGCTGCCTTGGAAACGGGCAACTTCCTGGTGTAAGAAGGCGTGTGCGGCATCGATCTGCATACGATCGCCATTACCCCCCTCTAACAACTCGATAAGCAAAATCGTTGCCAGCAAAAAATCAGGAACTGCTGGGCTGCCAAGGTTTTGGACGAAGGTCTCAATCTCCCGCAAGATGGATTGGCTATCTCCGAGGAAGAACCAGTGATCTTGTCCTTCGAGTTCTATGTACTTTGCGCCGGGTATTTGCCCAGCCAGGTGACGACCAGCCCCAACGCGGATTGCCTTGTCATCTCTGCGCTGCAAAATCAATGTAGGGGTGCGGATCGCGGGTAGGATATCGCGCACGTCGATGTCGCGCATCACTTCCAGCACGGCTTTGATGCCCCCCGGGCTGGATGCCAGGCGCATAGTTTTCGCCCACCAATTCCTCAGTTGGGGATCATCGACGTAGTTGGGAGCATAAGTCTCCAAATTGAGGGCATTCCCCCAGTTATCGGAAATGTACTGCAGCCAGCGATCATACTGCTCCCGGGTGAGCGCCCAGGGATAATCTTCAGAGCGGGTCCATTTTGCACACGTTCCATAAAGAATTAACCCGGACACCTGCTCCGGATATGTGGCGGTGAACAATAAGCTGTTTGGTCCCCCTTCCAGGTAGCCGAATAATACTGCGTGCTTTGAACCGGCTGCCCGCATCACGGCCAAAATATCGTCCAGGGTGTCTTCCATCGTGGGTGGGTAGCCCACCCGCTCAGAAAGCCCCAATCCACGCCGGTCAAACAGGATCACCCGGGAAAATGAAGCCAGCTCGCCAAAGAAGCTGATCAAACTCGGCAGCTCCCAGAGCTGTTCCATGTGGGTTGTAAAACCACTGACCCAAATGATATCAATTGGCCCATCGCCCCACACATAATAAGCGATGTGCACATCATCACTGGCGACAAATTTTACTTCAGGGCGCACCTTTACCGGTGGTGCAGGCATTGTTTCTCTGTGCTGACGGATTTGTTGGTAAAGATCGGTTGTCTCCGGCTGCGGGGAGAGACCCATTTCCTGGTTGAGGATCCGCTCGCATTCCTTATACTGGCGAAGGGCTGCTGCATGCTGCCCAGATTTTGCATAAAGTTCCATAAGCAGCCTGTGAGCAGGTTCATGCATCGAGTCTAGCGCCAGCCAGCGTCGGGCATAAAAGATCGCTTTGGTGATATCCCCCAGGGATTGGTAGGCCAATACCAGCTGCCTGAGAGCAGCTACCAGCATTCTCCGTAAGCTCTCAGCTTCAAAGAACTGCCATTCATCAAATTCTGGGCTGTCAGCGAGTGAGAATCCCGCTAGAAAATCGCTTTCATACAACGCCGCTGCCTGTTCAAATAATTTAATGTCATCGGCATCCAGTTCGTCCGGCGAATATTCACTCAAACCACTAACTTCCAAAGCTTGTTTAAAAGTCTCGACATCTGTCCATAAATCGATATTCGGATTAAGCCGGACGATCTCTTTCCCGGCAGAGAGGGTTTCCTGGTCACACTTCTTGTTTACAAGGTAGAGAGTGCGGCGGAGATTGGCGCGTGCGCTGCTCTGGTCGCTCTCGGGCCAGAATAGCGTCGCCAGTTCGTCCCTGCTGAAGTCCCCCTTTGTGACGGCCAGGTAGATCAACAAGGCAAATGCCTTGCGCAGGCTTAATTCAACGTTTTCGCCTTGACACTCGAGACGGGGAGGCCCGAACAAATATAATTTCAGTTGAGACATGCCAGATTGTCCCCTGAACGATCAAACAAACGGGCAATCACTCCATGCCCATAACTATTGTATAGAAAATCTTGGTGTTTGGCAAATTTTTTGAGATGACGCAATCATGGACGCTTATATGGACATTGGTTGGACGGGCGATCTGTACAATCTTATTTAGATGGAAAGAAGTTGGAGGTAAGTCATGTTAGCAACCCAGACAATCCAAGAACAGCGAATAAGTAATTTCGATGAAAGGTCTTTTCCCGGTCCGGGTAAAGTCTCAGTGACGATAAGAGAGATCAAGTCAAGCGACGTGACCTTACTCCAAGAGATGCATGAAAGGCTATCCAGGGACAGCATCTACTATCGCTATCTAGGAGCGCACAAACCTTCTGCCGAGAACTTGGCGCAGTTGTGCTCATCCAATGGTTCGAATGGAACCGTGCTTGTGGCCCTGGCTGCAGAAGCGGATGAAAAAATCGTCGCCGTCGCCTGCTATCAAAAAGACACAGGCGACCCCTCGAAAGCTGAACCAGCTGTCCTGGTTGAAGATAGCTACCAGGGTCGGGGATTGGGAAAACAAATCCTTATTGAACTCGGCCAGGATGCCGTTCAGAACGGTGTAGAGAGCTTTGATACTTTCATCAACCCGGCAAACTTCCGGGTAGTCAACTTGATCCAGGGCAGCGGTTTGCCTTATGAATGCAAATACTGTGATGGCTTGAAGCAAATTCGAGTTTGTCTGAGAGCGGATGCCTGAAAACCAACGGCCATTCTATTCGGAATTTCCCCTCCAAGTTCCGCCGATCGGTGAAAGTCAGGAAATCAATCCCGGTTGAGTATCTTAACTAAATAGTGGATATCTCCGGATAAAAGCCGTACAGTGGGATAATCCTTTCCGACAGAGATGACAATATTTCAACCTCACTCGCGGTACTAGCATGCGAGTGTTTTTTCACGTAGGGGGATTTTGGATTAATCCAATTTATATCCCTTTTCCAGTTTCCATTCCATAATTATATGTAAAGTATACTTGACATTATATATGGTTTGTATTACTATATGTACGTTACACCTTACCTTATGTAAAAACCAACAAACAAAGCGAGGAAACTATGTCGTTTCAAGAGAAAAACATAACCGCATCTTTAGTTAGCTTCACGCTGATTTTGGGATTTTTTCTAATCAGGTTGTTTCAATTGGTCCGGGGTGACATTTTCACTTCCTCCAATGTATTTTACCTTTGGGGAATCGTCATCGTATTGGCAATCGTTGCCACGATCCTAATCACTATCCTTGCCCACATCATTTCCGCTATCGTCCAATCCATACAAACAGGTGATGAAAACCCTGAAATTGAAGATATTTCCGATGAGCGGGACAAACTTGTTGATCTGAGAGGCACACAGGTAACCTATATTGTTTTCTCCATCGGGGTTTTCTTTGCCATGCTCACCTTTGTCCTCGGGCAGCCGGCGTTGGTGATGTTTACCCTGCTGATCTTTTTTGGAATCTTGGCCAGTGTCATTGGAGATACTTCAAGACTGGTTCTCTACCGGAGGGGAGTCTAATATGGGCAAAAGCCGAATCAGTAATAATATTCGGACCTTGCGCTTTTTCAACGATGAAATGACGCAAGAAGAATTGGCTAAGAAAGCAGGCGTGACGCGTCAAACCATCATCGCCATTGAAAAAGAAAAATACTCTCCATCCCTGGAGCTGGCATTTCGCATTGCCTTTGTCTTTGATGCCCCATTGGAAGAAGTCTTCTCATTCGATCCTGGTGACGAGCTTATGAAATGAGGTGGATTGTCTGCGAAAGGTTTTCAGGGCAATCATGTGCTAGTAAGCATGATTGCCCTGAAATGATGTTATGCATATGAAGAGCGAGGTGCTCCCTGTTAATTTTCTTTGAGGGAAGTTTCGATGTGATCTGCCAGCTTGTCAAAGGCCTGCTGCCAGCCTGAATCTGCGCCTGTGCCTGCTGGTACACCGGTATGCGTCAGCACCATTTTTGTACGTCCACCCAGGTCTTCCAATAGCACGGTAACTTCGGTGGTTGCAGGATACCCTTCTGGCATCCCCATTGCGGACGGCGAAACCACATTGCCATCTTCATCAGCGGGACTATCGGTGTAGACGAGGCGCTCGTTCGGGACAATTTCGGTGTATTCGCCCGTCGTCCACATTTTCATGCTGCCATCGGGGGAGGCCATGCAAATCAGTTGCTTGCCGCCCACCCGCACATCCATTTCAGCAACGGGCACGGTGAAACCCTTTGGCCCATACCATTTCTTGAAATGTTCCGGTTGGGTCCACATTTGCCAGATAAGTTCTACGGGTGCTTCGAAAATCCGTTCAATCACAATTGCATCTTTCGCCGTGGTACTGTCACTCATAATTTTTCTCCTTACTACTAATTTGATTCATATATTCGTCCATGCGGTCAAAGCTTTGTTCCCAGATATGGCGGTACTGCTCTGTCCACCTGGATACTTCTTCCAGGGGCGCAACGTCGATAGTGCAGGGTCGATACTGCGCTTTTTGCCCCTGGGTGATGAGCCCGGCACGCTCCAATACTCTGATATGCTTAGAAATCGCTGGCAGGCTCATGTCAAACGGCTCTGCGAGTTCATTAACGGTTGCCTCACCTTCCGCTAACCGGGCCAAAATCGCCCGCCGGGTGGAGCTTGCCAAGGCGGCAAAGATCATGCTTAATCTGTCATCGTCTCTCCTCATAATCTTGATTTTCCTTATTTAACTAATTGGCTAATTAACCTATAGGTAGAATACGATACTTTGGTTTATTTGTCAAGGAAATTGACCCAAATTGTCAACTTTCTAATCTTTCCAAAAAATTGAGACAGTCGGAACACCTGCACTCACCTTCTCCCACGATGGGGAGGGAACAGACTTCCTCTCCCCCGCTGGGTTCGCGAAAGTGTCTCATGTTCGCATCAGCCGAAAACCGACAGGAACATTTCTACCCATTTATCCGTCTATTTGACATTGTGTATTTCAAAAAACACACATCAGGGTTATGATTTCCCAGGAATTTTGATGAACCGTCTCAATCTGTAACAAGGATGAATGCCATGAAATATGTACTACTTGTTGCCCTCTTAGCCTCTTTTTTCTTATCAGCCTGCCAACCAGGAAACCTGGGTACGTCTGTGGGTGATCAAGAGATCGTATCAACCTCCGCGCCAGGTATTGAAGGGACTCTGGATGCACGGGGTTTTGTAGAGGCCGTGGAATCAGCCGGAGCGACTGTTGGATGGGAAGGTGAAATCGAGCAGCCGTTCTTCTCGGTTCCCGGTCAGGTCATTACTATCAATGGCGAATCTGTCCAGGTCTTCGAGTATGCCAATGTCACCCAGGCGGATGCAGAAGCAGCCCAGGTCGCCCCCGATGGCAGTTCTATTGGCACAACCATGGCTACCTGGATCGGGCCGCCCCACTTTTACCGGGCAGAAAACCTGATCATCCTTTATGTAGGTAATGATCAAACCATAATCGAGCTATTTGAAACCGTCCTTGGTCCCCAGTTCGCTGGAGCTGACACCTCAGTGGAATCTGATTTTCCCAGCGAACCCTCTCCAGCTATCCTGCAGATTGGTGAGGCTGAGCAAGTATCTGGCATCAGCGGCTACTGCTGGAAAATTCCGGGGGAAGATCACGGCATCTGTGCAGATGGAATCGGGTTTGGAACCTCGCCTGAACCCCTTATAGTTGAGAGCCCTTTCGTCGCCCGTTTCATCAACCAGCTCAGCACACCACCGGATTCCCTGATGCTATCTGTTAGAACCCTAGAACCAGAAGATAAGCTGCCAGATGAACCCGGAGGCTTGTACTGGTGGCGTCCACAATCGAAAGATCAGATTTTGGAAAACTTAGCTCCGCCTTATGAAGTAGAGTTAGCACTTGACCCTGGGCTTTATCTGTTCAACTACTTTGCCGAGTGGCAGGAATTTGGCGATGTAAGCTATGGCTTTCTGGTAGAAGTTACTCCTCCTGCGGGCTAAATCTTTGGCAACCTGATCGCGAAGCAATTTTCCAGAGCCGCCAGGTAGGCTTGTTCATCTTCCAAGATTGTCTCATTGCGTTGATCGTTCTCCGTGATAATCAATCGGTCGTCACTGATTGTGATCCGCCCCGTTCGAGTCGCCAAAGAGCACAATCTTTTCTGGGTAAAATGGGACTCGGGTGATGTCTGGTTGTAATGGCACCTGCCTTTGAAATCGGATAGCTGGCGGGGTTGGAGATTGAACCGGTAAGAACTTTCCCAATCACCCTGACCAGCTTTAGACAGTAATTCCCATCTGGAGGAGTCTCGCACCAGGCGATAAGAAACTCCTTTTTGAACCTGCTCCTCACCGTCCTGCAGCCGCAGAGGTTTGATGAAGCTATCCCCAAAACCGACATCCACCAACCAATCCACATCGAGCCTAACTTGCAAGATGAGATGGTCAAATTCAGGGGTATAAGCACCATTTTCAAATACCCGGGCTGACAGCAAAATCACCTGAAAGCCTAACTCCCGCAGCAATGCCGCAAACGACCCATTTAACTCGTAACAAAACCCGCCGCGCCGTTCTGTCACGATTTTATTGTAGAGACGGCTTTCATCGAGCAAAATTTCCCTGCCCAGGTGAATATCCAGGTTCTCAAACGGCACTTTCAGCAGGTGGGCATAATGCAAATCGCCCAAGACTTCTGGGGTCAATTCGAGGGAACCGCAATAATCGATTCGTTTCAGGTAAGCAGAGACATCCATATGCTTGATTATTATTTTTCAAAACTCTAACCAAACCTGACGGGTCATGAGCAGGCCAAACAATAATACCTCATTGCGAAATCCAACCGGCACATCATTTCCAGTAATAAACATGCCTGTACAGGTACCATGAAAAGTTCAATTGTGTGAGCGATCTTTGATATATCGATCGCCGATTTTTAATTCAATCTCATCTTTATCTCATCATTAAATGATATATTCTGATTCCTTCTCGGTTTTTTATCAACCGGAACTTTACTCTCCAACAAGCCAAATCCTATTTCTTAAGCGCACTTTGCTCTCTGCACTTATCGCCTCTCAATTGCAATTCGGATAGGGTTTTGCCAATCACCAAATCACTAATCACAAGTTACTAATTTCCTTATGGACCTGTCTCGTCGAGAATTTGTTAAATTACTGGGAAGTCTGGTGGGCGGTTGGGCGATCAGCCTCCCCCAGGGAACTGATCTTGGGAAAATAGCACAGATCTGGCAGGCGACCAGTACACAAGCCGATCACGCGAGTGCAGATGACGCGGCAGAAAATCATTATATAAATCCATCCCCAGCAACTGACCCTGAGAAAGATTTACTTTACCAGAAAAGGGGATTGGCAAATGGTTCCAATGGTCTCCGCGAGCTTGAAAAGGTTGGCCGTTTTAGCGAGATTACACCTCGTTACTATGTTTTTGATGAAAACAAATATTCCTCCCCGAAACGCAAACTAGATCCATCCGAATGGGATGAGACCAACCGGCACCTACCGATCAAAATCGATCCAGATGTAATCAACAAACCAGGCGAGCGCAGCCCGGCAGCAATCAAGCAGGTTGTTGATTACACTCAATTCAACAACCCCCGTTACGTAGCTGCGCCCGGCGAGCGTGTAACCATGTGTAATATCGCCGCCTGGGATTGGTCGCGCGCCCTGCAAGTCCACCTGCCGCACTGGATTGGGGAGACCGAGATGAGTGCCAACATGCTCTTCAGGTGGATCTCGCACCCACAGGCAGGCGGTATTTACGGAGAAGGTTGGCAGCCAATTAAGGCTAAAATCGCGCAGCTATTGGCAAACCAAGGCATACCTGTCTTCGCCCTGGCCGAGAATCCCAACCCGCGCCGGCACGGGCATGTCTGCATGGTTTACCCCTCCCTGACCAACGATCCAGCCGTTGAACCGTATTTTGCTTCCGTTGCCAATGGGCGCTCGCGCGGCGGAAATGGGATCAAGACCTTGAGCAACACGTTCCGCTGGCTGACACCAAGCTATTTCGTGCATAAACTAGATTTCATTGTTTATCAAGAATGATAATTGTTTTGTGTGTGGCTGATATTCCCAATTGAGTATTAGGCGCATCACTCTTGAGAGCAACCCTGAATCTGAGATTCAAGTATCGGTGAAGCACCATCCCGTGTATTGAAACAGGGAAGGAATATAACTCAAGCGGGTATACCGATTTTTCTTTACTACTCTGGCATCCATTCCTTAAGCCACAATTTATCGATGACATCATTTTTGATGAAGGGGTCATGATTAATTAGGTCGGTCGCTTCTTCCAGATTTTCAGAGGCAAAGGTGATTAATCCGCCAGTACGGTCAGAAAAAGGACCGCCCTGGTAATGATCAAGTTTTTTACTTTTCCAGTATTCGACATGAGAAGAAACAGTATTTTTAATTTTTTCCGGTTCTCTTTTCATGAAGTAGATGAAGACAAACTTCTTCATTTGTTTATTCTCCTTAATTTTTGTGTTTAACGGTTGGTTTCACCCGCATGGCGGGTTTTCAGCGAGCTTTTTCGTTGCTGCATCTTACAATAACGTTGCAGGTTTCGAATTCGAACCGCGTAAGCCTGGTCGGGTGATAGCCATGTTGTGCAGTTTTTACGAGCTGCCGCTACTGACCAAATGATATTTGCCTGGCTTTAAGCCCTCTCGCCAGTTATTACTGCTCGATCTCTCTAATCACCCGGGCCGGATTCCCAGCCACGATCGTATTCGCTGAAACACTCCGGGTAACGACCGCCCCTGCGCCCACCACAGCATTCCGGCCTATCCTCACTCCTGGCAAGAGGATCGCTCCTCCCCCCAACCACACGTTGTCCTCGATCACTATCGGTTTGGCGACTTCCCATCCCTGGATCCGGGCTTCCGCTTGAAGGAGATGGGCAGCGGTATAAATCTGGACAGAAGGCCCGATCATGACATGGTCGCCAATATGCACCTCATTATTATCCAGAATGGTACACAAAACATTCAGATAGACATGATCGCCGATATAAATGTTCTGACCGTAGACACAGAAAAAGGGTGACTCAACGATCGAATTCCGACCGATTTGTCCTAACATTTGCTGGAGGATGGCTTGTCGTTCAGGCTCTTCTTCAGTCAGATTGTAGAGCCGGAGCAATCCCTTGACCTTTTGGCGTTCAGCTATCAGTTCAGGATCAAGGCAGTTGTATTTTTCTACGGCTAACATTTTCTCTTTTTCGGTTCTTATGGGCATCCAATGACTCCTCTTTGACCAATTCGATCAAATTTATTTAATTGCTCACCGCCGCTATCTGAATGCGGCTAACTTTTCGATCAATCTTCTGGGGAGATTATTTTCAAGCTGCAACTACTCCCAATAAGGATTCTCAATATAAAGTTTATCCTGAAAATATTGCTGGATTCACTATGCTTCAATGTGAACACAGTTTTGATATTATTGATCCAGACTCAAGATTCCCCGGCGCAGTGCCACCGTCACTGCTGCCGTGCGGTCAGAAACCCCCAGCTTATCGAAAATATGGATCAGGTGCGACTTGACCGTCGCCTGGCTGATGTGCAGGCGATTGGCTATCTCGCTGTTGCTGTCCCCCTCAGCCACCAGCTGCAGCACCTCCAATTCCCGGACGCTCAATTTCTCCTCTGCTGGGGCGCGCATCTGGCCAATAATTCGGGCAGCCACACCAGGCGAGAGCACCGATTCACCCCGCGCCGTAGCCCGGATGGCTGAATAAAGATCCTCCCGGGAAGTATCCTTCAGCAGGTAACCCACCGCGCCAGCTTCAATCGCCGGCAGGATATCCGCATCGCTGTCGTAGGTGGTCAGCACCAGGACTTTCACTGTTGGACTGCTGGTCTGGATCTTTTCCAATGCCGCCACCCCATCCATCACTGGCATTCTTAAATCCATCAACATCACCCCCGGTTTTAACGAAACCGCCAGCTGAACAGCCTCCACGCCATTGGCAGCCTCGCCAACCACTTCGAAATCTGGTTGGCCCTCCAGCATGCCTCGCAGCCCGTCGCGTACCACAGGGTGGTCATCTACAATCACCAAGCGGATCTTATTCATCCATTGCTCTCCGCACTTTTATCATCACCGATAAGCACCTGGATCGCCAGGGTAGTGCCTTTGCCAGGTGTGCTCTCCAGGATAACCACTCCCCCGATTTGTTCCACGCGCTGCTCCATAGCCCGCAGACCAAATCCACCGTTTTTCTCCGCGGTGGTGTGCTCAAAATCTTGAACCTCGAAGCCACAGCCATCATCCTGGATATCCAGCGCCACCTGGTCAGCCATATAAGACAAGGTAATATTGACTTCCTTTGCTTCAGCGTGCTTATGCACGTTCGCCAGCCCCTCCTGCATGGCGCGCAACAGGGTCACCTCCACCTCTGGGTGCAGTGAGATCGGCGTTCCGGTGATGGAATAGCGCGCCTCGATCTTGTTGTCTTGCGACCAGCGCTCTGCCTCCCTGCGCAGCGCTTCTGCCAGGGGTGCTTTTTCTAAGAGCTCCGGTTGAAGCGCTAATACAAGCCGGCGGGCTTCCTTCAAACTGTCTCGCGCGGTATCGCGCGCTTTGAGGATATGATCCTGGGCAGTCGCAAGCTCCTCAGGTAATGCCTGTTCCGCCGCTTCCAGCTGCATAACAATGCTGGTGAAACCCTGGGCGAGCGTATCATGGATCTCGTGGGCCATGCGCTGTCGTTCCTCTTGAACCCCAGCCTGGCGCTCAACAGCAGCCAGTTCCTCTTGCGCTGCTTCCAGCTTCTCAATCAGTCGTTTTCGTTGCACGCTTTCGCGCATGATGGTCCGGATCCACAAGGCCAGCAGGACCGACCATCCGATAATCACCGCGCCGATAATCAGCATATTAGCTGATAATTCCATTGATCCGCCCCGGCTTAGTGATTGCAATAAGACAATTACCAGGGTCAGGATTACATTGCCGGCGATCGCCACGCTAAATCGGAGCGTCCCCCACATCAAGCCATAAAAGGAGCTGGCGGTAAGATAATAAGCCGGGTGGGCGTTGGCCAGGGGAATCCACATCACAAGCGCACCTACCAGGAAGACCAGCGCTGAGGTTTGCTGGACATTTCCCTGCACCCTGGGAAGCAGCCAGATGATCATGAACACATACCACAGACCAAGCGCGAGGCTCAATCCCAAAACCAGCCCCAATGATATGCCTGTATCTCGATAAATTAATACGATCAGCGTCGGCAGCCCCAGTGTCACGTAGAAAACCGCGTGCCAGATCTTTGCCCAGCGATCCCAGGCATTGGGTTTCGAGGTGGAATATGAAGGATTTGAGATGCCCATATTACTTCTTCACTAGTTTACTATGATCTCCCGGCTACTCCCAACGGAACAATCTGGAGGAGAGGCTGGTGCCCACGACCAACATCCCGGCGAGAACCAGAACCGGCACCCATAGGTCCGCCCAGGTGTCACCGAACCACAAGCCCTGGATCAAACGGACTACATAACTCATCGGTAGGAAGTCACTCACCTTCTGCAACCCTTCGGGAAGGATCTGCAGGGGTAGCCCGGCTCCAGAGAGGAACATCATTGGGAAGAAGATCACCATCCCAACCGCCTGGGCGATGCGTGAGGTGGGAACTACACTGGCGATCAGGTAGCCTACTGAGAAAAAGGAAAACGCGCTGAGCACAAAAGCCGCCAGGATGCTTAACCAGGAACCTTCCATGCGCAGCCCGAACACCAGCTTCCCGGTCAGGACCAATAACACTATTCCCAACAATGCGATCACCAGATAAACTGCGAGGCTGGCGATCAGGTAGGCTACCGGATGCAGTGGTGTCGCCCGGTAGCGGCGTAATACGCCAGTTTCCCGGTTGGTGGCAGTATCGATCGGGATACCCATCAGAGCTACTGTCCCGACGATGATTGCCATATAAGCTGGTACGCTGGCATCCACTGTTCCGAAGTTCCTTCCCCAGAATTCAGGGGCCGGTTGGTTGCCGTAGATAAAGCCGAACAGCAGGAGCAGCAGCACCGGATAGGCCAACGAAAAGAAGAAGGCGACTGGCTCTCGCAGGTAAAGTTTGAACTGCATCAAGAAAAATTTTCCTATACCACGCATGATAAAACTCTCCATAAGCTCAATTTAGAAGCGGACTTTCTGTTTTTTCAACCTCACGACCGGTCAGCGCCAGGAACACATCTTCCAGATCAGCCTGTTCGGTGCGCAAATTTTGAAATCTCACCCCACTGGTCTCGAGCGAATTGACCACCTCGCTGACCAGGTTGGATCCATCTCCATACACCATCACCTTATCCCCAGCCTGTTCAACTCTCTGAACCCCATCGATCACGCCGATCAGCGCCCCATCGAATACCGCTTCAGGAGAGCCGTTTCTCCTTCGATCTCGATTTAACCGCGAGTGTCCATTTACCTGGAAGACGATCCGCGTCGCCATGCCTAATTGGTTCACCAGACATTCAGGCGCATCCAAGGCGATGATGCGCCCAAAATCGAGGATCGCCACCCGGTCGCACAACTGCTCGGCTTCGTCCATGTAATGTGTGGTAAGAAAAACCGTTGTGCCCTGATCCCTGATCTCGCGCACCAGGTCCCAAATACCATGCCTTGCCCGGGGATCGAGCCCGGTGGTCAGCTCATCCAGAAAGACGATCTCCGGCCTATTGACCAGCGCCAGAGCTACGAACAATCTCTGTTTTTGCCCACCGGAGAGCTGGCTGAAGTAGGCCCGGCGTTTATCTCCCAAACCCAATCCATCCAGCAGCGGAACCCAGTCTCTGCGGGTCCGGTAGAAAGAAGAAAAAACATCCATTGCTTCTTCCACCCGCATCCGCCTGGGCAGGTTCGCTGACTGCAGCTGGATGCCTGTGCGTTCTCGCAGTTCGTACACATCGCGCCTGGGATCCATTCCAAGGACGTTAAGCTCTCCTTCATCTGGCTCTTTTAAACCCTCGATACATTCAATGGTAGTCGTTTTCCCAGATCCATTCGGACCTACCATGCCGAAAATTTCACCCTCTCTAACCTGGAAAGAGACATCGTCAACTGCTTTCACCTTCCCATAGTATTTACGCAATCCATTCACGCTGATCACTTCTTGTTCTTGATTCATCCCATGCTCCTCTCATGATTCCTGCTTTGATTATAGAAAGCAGGTGGCAATATGTGAACCGACGGGTGATGGATTTTCCTTGACCAGGAGGATGGTTTTTTGATCAACCCTTCGGTTGATCGTAAGATCTCAAGTCTCAATTGAAACTCATCAATCCCCTCTATAATGAACTGTAAAGGAGTAGCTGACTGGATGAATGTTCAAAGCGATCCGGGTGAAGCTCCCCCCTGTTGTAGGGGTGAAGCACCCCTCGAAATACATTTAGCAAGCTAGGAGCAATATTGGGGGGTGCTTCACCCTTACCGATACAGGCTGGTATAAATCAGCCACAAAGCAAAAATGCGGGCATCTTGGCTTGAATTATGAGATATCATCATCTGATCAATCAAGGAATTGAAAGGGATTGCCAGCATTGTCATTTTGGGTTATCCTGTGATCAACACCCTCGCTGACAGCTGATTCCCTACCCACCCAGAGACCCCAACACCATCTTCACTGCCCGTCATCATTCCTTCCAGAATCTGCTTTATTAAACCAGGGTTATTGTTATTCGCCAATGGTGCGAAGTACTACACTTACCAAAAGGAGAAAACCCATGTCTGTTCACGAGAATACTCAGATCATCGAGAAGTGGATCGCAGCCGTCAACGCCAAAGACTTCGACGGTTATCTAGCTTTGTTCTCCAATGATGTTGTCATGCGGAGTACAGCCAACATAGAACCAATGGAGGGTAAAGAATCTCTTCGCCAGCAGTTGGCAGGTCTTTACACTGCCTTCCCTGACTACTACCTTAAATTAGAAAATTCAGTCGTTGCAGACGACCAATTCGTTTGCGAAATTGAAGCGAGTGGTACAAACATAGAAGATCTTAATCTGGGACCTGGCGCGCCACCCATCCCGGCTACTGGAAAGCGATTTCGCACCCAGGGGATATTTGTCGCCACTGTTGAAGACAGGAAGATCAGCGAAGTACACATGTATCCCGATCTGATGGGGATGATGAGGCAGCTGGGTCTAATATCTCCCACAGGTGCAGAGTAGCGTTCAAGCGCTCAACCTGCACGGATTCTCCCAATTTAAGTGATTGGATTTACTGCAAAGAGAATATCAGCTGGAGCGAAATCTGCTCAATTGAGCAGGTTTACATATCAAAGCCGACAAGCAACTCAACCGGTACAGAATGCTTTCAAGTTGAACCTAAACGTCTACAAATCAATTGAAGCGAAAGAGAAAACAAGATTTACACTTTTTGAACGCTGATGGAATGGTCGCTTGCAACCCTCGCGACCGTGAAGCCGCGCATCGCGCAGAGGTCGAAGGGATCGCAACAGAAAATCCACAGGCAGTGACCTGTAAAAAGTGTTGGATTGTTATTAGAAAGACTGGGGTATTGAGGTCGTCAAAGAAAGCTGATTGAAATCAATATCCAATCAGCTGCTATCTACGGGTATGTCTCGGATGCTGGGACAAATTTAACTCCTGGCGGAGCGTAGCATCTTCTCTCCGCGTTCTGATACGGCTCAGAATGCCCTTCAAACGTACCAAGCTCTGCGGCGTCCAAATCAGCACAAAACCAAACGCAACCATAATATTGGTCAGCAGGAAGAAGACGAACTCCTCCACTGGTAGTACCCCACCAAGGAGAATCCCGAGGGATTTTGTTGGGTTGATGGTCCACACACC